>NZ_JBTSLF010000049.1:0-16109 GCF_054640775.1 Candidatus Aquicultor sp.
CCAGGGTCCAGGGGATTAAGACCTGGCTGGTGCCACGGATCAAAGCCTTGATTATGATCCTTAATAACAATATAGCGTGCATAGACGAGCGAATATCAAGTGATTTACGGGCATATGGTGGATGCCTTGGCGCTAGGAGCCGATGAAGGGCGCAGCCGTGACGCGATACGCTTCGGGGAGGTGCGGCAACCATTGATCCGAAGACTTCCGAATGGGGAAACCCGGCCGGCTGATTATCTGCCTGGCCTAAAAGCCAGGCGTACTAAAGCCGGTCATCCCCGCCTGAATATATAGGGCGGGGAAGGGAACCCAGGGAACTGAACCATCTCAGTACCTGGAGGAGGAGAAAGCCAATTGCGATTCCCCTAGTAGTGGCGAGCGAAAAGGGAACAGCCTAAACCCGGCGGATGTAAAAGCCCGCAGGCGTTGTCCGCCCGGGGGTCGTGGGAGCCGCCTGAAAGATTCTGCGGATCTTTCAGGAAGTTACAAATCTCCCGCGTAGTCGAAGGAAGTGGAAACTTCCGCCATAGAAGGTGAAAGCCCTGTAGGCGAAACGCGAGGGACTTCCGGCGGCCACCCGAGTAACACGGGGAATGGTTGACCTGTGTGAACCTGGGAGGACCACCTTCCAAGGCTAAATACTCCAGCGACCGATAGTGAACTAGTACCGTGAGGGAAAGGTGAAAAGAACCCCGGGAGGGGAGTGAAATAGACTTTCCTGAAACCATACGCCCACAAGCAGTCGGAGCTTGTTGCAGTGTTCGTGACAGAACTGTAGCAAGTCACGGCGTGCTTATTGTATAAGAGCCGGCGAGTTACGGTAAGTGGCGGGTTAAGCCGAAGAGGCGGAGCCGCAGCGAAAGCGAGTCTGAATAAGGCGTTTATCGTCGCTTGTCGTAAACCCGAAACCGAGCGAGCTATCCATGGACAGGACGAAGCCCGGCCGTCTGTGCGGCTGAGTGAAGGTCCGAACCCGTCGACTGAGAGAGCCGTGGGAGGATCCGTGGATAGGAGAGAAAAACTACATCGAGCTCGGAGATAGCTGGTTCTCCCCGAAATGCATTTAGGTGCAGCCTCGAGATAAAGACCAACGGGGGTAGAGCGCCGATTTGGTACGACGGCCCCTTAACTTTGTGGGTCGGAGCCCAAGTCGAACTACGAATACCGTTGATCGTTTCTCGGGAGTGAGGCCGCGGGCGTAAGGTCCGCAGCCGAGAGGGAAACAACCCAGATCATCGGCTAAGGTCCCCAAGTATAGACTCAGTGTTCTTAAGGAAGTGGGATTGCGAAGACGGCCAGGGGGTTGGCTCAGGAGCAGCCATCCCTGAAAGAGTGTCGTGCGTGTAAGCTCACTGGCGGAGCGATCCTGCACCGAAAATATACGGGGCTTAAGTCTATCACCGAAGCCGTGAGTTCTAGGTATAAGGGTGTCAGGGCTTTGGCCTTGGCTGTCTTGCCTAGAACGGTAGGGGAGCATTCTGTGGGAGTTGAAGTCATCCTGTGAGGGATGGTGGATTCCACAGAAGAGAGAATGCCGGCATGAGTAGCTAACTAAGATGGGTGAGAATCCCATCCGCCGAAAGCCTCAGGTTTTCCCAGCTCTGTTCATCAACTGGGAGTTAGCCGGACCTAAGGCGAGGCCGAAGGGCGTAGTCGATGGATAAGCCGGTTAATAATCCGGCGCCACCGATCCGACTAACAAGTCAAAGCGGGCGACGCGGGTAAGCCGCGTCGGGGGGCGAGTGGAAGCCCACCCGGCAAGGCCGAACCGCTTAAAAAAACCCGCAATTTGGATCGGTGTCCGTACTGCAGACCGACACAGGCAGGCTAAGGGGTAAACCCTTAAGGCGAGCGAGACAACCCTCGTTAAGGAACTCGGCAAACTGACCCCGTAACTTCGGGATAAGGGGATCTCTCCCCGGGGCAACCCGGAGGGAGACGCAGTTGAATTGGCTCGAGCGACTGTTTATTAAAAACACAGGTCTCTGCTAACTCGTAAGAGGATGTATTGGGGCTGACGCCTTCCCAGTGCCGGATCCTAAGAAGAGGGGTCGTAGGGTAGGATTGTTGGGGGTTTGTTCCCCAATGATTTCAACTGAGGGCTCTGAATCGAAACCCCGGTAAACGGAGGCCGTAAGGGAATGACGGCCCGAAGGTAGCGGAATTCCCGGCGGATAATTTCCGTCATGTCGAAAGGCATAACGACTCGAGCGCTGTCTCAACGAGGGACTCGGCGAAATTGGCTAAATCGGCGAATAGACCGGTTTCTCGCGGCGGGATGTAAACCCCCGGAAGCTTGACTGTAGCTTGCTCCTGGGCTCTCTTGGCCCTAAGGGTGAAAACCCGATTGGGACAGAGGCTCTAACCTGCCACCGTGAATCCGGTGGGGGGACAGGGTCAGGCGGACAGTTTGGCTGTTTCGGCCCCCTCCTAAAAAGTAACGGAGGGCTCCAAAGGTACCCTTACGCACGGTCGGAAACCGTGCGGTAAGCATAAGGGCGAATGGGTGCCTGACTGCTTAGGCCGACAGGCCGCGCAGGGGCGAAAGCCGGGCCTAATGACGCGGTGATACCACGTGGGCGGGTCACCGTTACATGGGATAAAAGTTCTCCGGGGAAATAGGGCCAATCACTCCCGAAAGTTCACATCGACGGAGTGGCTTGGCACCTCGTAGTCGGCTCATCGCATCCTGGGGGTGTAGAGGCTCCCAAGGGTTGGACTAGCCGTCCATTAAAGCGGTATGTGAGCTGGAATTAGACCATTGTAAGATAGGTCGGATCAACTATCTGCCGTGAGCGTTGGAAACTTGAGGGGAGCTGCCCTAAGTACGAAAGGAACAGGGTGGACGGACCGCTGGTGTACCAGTTGTCCCAGCCAGGGGCACTGCTGGGTAGCTATCGTCCGGAAGGGATAAGCGCTGAAAGCATCTAAGTGCGAAGCCCACCCCAAGATGAGGTTTCCCGTCGGCTTAAAAACCGACGAAGGTCCCAGGTAGACTACCTGGTTGATAGGCCGCAGGTGTAAAACCCGCGAGGGTTGTAGCCGAGCGGTACTAATGTGACCGATACGCTTGATGTTGTGTGACTCTATGCGCGCTATGTCCTATTCTATGTTCTATTAAAAAAGGTCGTTGCATATATGCAACGACCTTTTTTAATGCTTTAATTGGTTCTATTCGCTGCAACTTTTTGGTGATCGAGTAAGGACCACCGCTGGGTTTCCAGCATATAATAAAGTTGCTATAAAGTGCTGCTTTAGATAGAATTGTGACAAGAGGTTGGAAGTTTTAATCCCGGCATGCTTTCACGAAGTAACAAGTAACTGGGATATTGAATGCTTGTAAGAATCGAATGGAGGTAACCGTGCGCTTTAACTTAAGCAAAAAGTCATTAGTTATTATCGGGGTAATAATTATTGCGGTTATTGCGGTAGTTGGCATACAACGAGTACTCGCTTCACGCAGCCCGGCGTTAAATGCAGACCAGCTTAAGGCTGCCGATACGGCTGTCAATGGTTGGACTATCAAGAACTTCGCCCGTCTCTCTATAAACCAAGAGCACGTCCGCGAATTCAAACAGAAGTTGATGCAGTTTTACGATGCGGACTCCGGAGAGCTGGCCGAGCAGCAGCGCTTGATCGATGGTTTAATCGCGGCGGACAAGGCCACCGATGCGAAAGCGCTTAGTACAAGTACGCCGCTGCAACTTCTTGAATTCAGGCTAGCCAGCGTCAAGCTCAAAAAGACGAGGTTTAGCGGTGATGAGGCCAACATAGTGGCCGATCTCGAATATTATATTAAATATGACGCTCAGCATGAAAATTACAGTTCGTTTGCAAAGAACACGTACGAGTGGAAGCTCAAAAAGTTTAAAAATACGTGGAAAATCGTCAATGAGGACGTTGTTAAAGGCGATGACAACTAGTCGTGATTGAAGAGAAAAAGCCTGGTGCACTATTGCCGAGCGGCTGATGCCTTGACTTTGATGTCGGTGGGCATCAACCAAACTGGTCGAATGATCAATTAGAGCTGTCCGGCACGCCGGATAGTCCCATAGTATCCGGTTATATACGGAATTGCTTCTTATGCGGGTCGCTTCTTGAGTTTTTAGATACCGGGGTGGACCTCTCCTGCTACTATTGCGGTGAGCAGCATAAATCAAATCTCTGGTGCCCGGAAGGACACTACGTGTGCCCGGCATGCTACCAGATACCGATCACTCAGTTTATCGCTGGAATTGTTAAGGCGACCACATCCAAAAACCCCTTCGAGATAGCCATGATGATGATGGACTTTCCGCAAATCCCCGATCGCTCGTGCGAGCATGCCTGGATATTTGCTGCTGCGCTTCTGACGGCCATAAAGAACGAGGGCTCGACAAAGCTGACCGATGAGGATATCTTAGGCGCTCTTGAGACCGCCAAAGACAGGGCGTCGACACGGGCCACGCTGCAGACCGGTGTATGCGGGATGGGCGCCGCCGTTGGTATTGCGTTTCATGCCGTCTTTAAAGCAATGCCTAACAGAACCGACCTGCAGGACGACATAACCATGAAAGTTGTGGCGGAGGCGATCGAATACCTTGCCGATAACTCGACGAACTGTAAATGCTGCAAGAATGTGGTGTGGACGATCATGGAACTCGTAGTGTCTCTGATACATGCAAGATTTGGCCTCGAGCTAGAAGGTTCGGCGAACGATATTATCTGTCATCAAGCAGGCGCTGTTGTAAATTGCGACCCGATAACATGCCAATTCAGCACAGCGCTTGATGTCAATAAACTAAGATTGTAACTAGCGTTTACTAAACTACTTTTTACCCCGATAATTCTTTTAAGACGTTCTTATTTTTCCGATGGGCTAGATCCCCATTATAGTGGAGCTATTTTGGAACATTACGTATGCTACGAAGGCAAAAAACATAACGCGGAGTGCCGAGAACCCTGCCATGAATGCGCAAGCTACGGCATCGAACGCCGTAAGACCGATAGGCGCAGGAACGGTATCAGCCTGAAGCTATGGGAACGGCGGGAAGGTTTTGACAGAAGGCAGAACCACCTCAACACAAGAAGCCTTTACCATTGGATATTTAGGCGCGGCGCGGCGCATTTGAGAAACAGCTACTACGCACTAGTTCTGCTTCTTATTGTATTTAACCTGCTCAACCTAGCCGATTACCTTTTTACCGTCAAGGCTCTTTCTGCGGGGTTCATTGAAGGAAACCCGATTATGGATAAGCTCTTTAGCGTGGGGCCGGCCGCGGCGGTAATCTTTAAAGTAAGCCTTGCGGTCACCATTACGGCGATTGTCTGGGTGTTCAGAAAATACCGCGTTGTCCTCGAGGTCAGCATCTTCTTCATTCTGCTGTATATGTGCCTGATCGCCTACCATATCTACGGCGCAATCCGATACTACTAAATTCTAAAAAAGGTTTGCCAGCGGTTTGTGGTTGTGCGATTATTTGCTTAGGCTGTGCTTATTGTGCAGGCTATTAGGCTCAAGCTTAGCTTTAGAACTAGCAAAATACCTGGTAATATACCAGGAATAATCATTATCGGTACCTTTTGTGGAGGTAATCATGCTCAGGCGTTTTGCCATTGCCCTTGTTGTCGTGCTAACCATTATCATCTTATCTGGCTGCCAAGAAGAACAGGGCGGAAGGGATCATCTTAATGTAGCCGATGCGAGCAGCACGACTATAAAGGAGCCGGCTGCGATGGACCGCGCAAAAAGCGTAGAAAAAGAAACACTTGATCTCGAAAACGACCTGGATAGCCTCTCGAAGGACATAGATGACTTCGGCGATTTTGGTCTGGACTCGGCAGCTAGCATAATCGATCGTGAGCTTGATGGGTTTTAATTACTTTAAGTCTATAGCGTAAGATTCGAAAGAAGAGAACATGAACAGATCACATGAGGTTTTTCTGATAATCATCGTTCTTGTTATTGGCCTGGCTCAACCGGTACTGGCTGTCGGAACCCGACAGCAGCAGGCCGTGGGGGTATACCGGCAGACGGAACAAGGGTTTCAGGATGCCGTCTCAAGGTATAACAACGCACGAGAAAACTACTCCCTAGTAAAGCAAGAGCTAAAACAGGCTAAAGAGACATATAAGCCGCAACTACTCGACAAAGCCAAACAGTTCGTGCTGCAGGCGGATAGCGCAGCGATTCGCTATCTTGAGACAATAAAGAACAGGGTTCAAATGGTCCAGGGCATTACTGAGGAAAACCGCGCAAAAGCCCTGAAAGAAATAGACGCCGATATTGACTGGCTCAACGCAATCCGACCCGATATCGAGAACACGAAAAACATGACCGAACTTCGCTCAACCGCGCGGATGATACGCGAGCGATGGCGTCAATCGCGAGGCATATCTAAGAGGATTGCGGGTAAAGTCTTAACTATGAAAATATCCGCCATAATCACGCGCGGCGAGCAGGCTTCAGCAAAAATAGGTAAGCGCATAAATGAATTAAAGGCGCAGGGTAAAGATACCGCCAATCTTGAAAGATATCACGCCGATCTAGTAAAAAGCCTGGCGTTAGCCAAAGAGAGAAACGAGGCGGCAAAGAGCCAGTTTGATGATATTCAAAGTCTAGGGGATGCGAACTTGCTTTACAAAGACGGAATGCGCTCGGTAAAAGAATCCCATAGACAGCTCAAGGAAGCACATAGCGCGTTGATCGGCGTCAACCAGGAATTGGCGGGCGTCGGCGGAAATCGTTAAGAGGTGATAACCATAGAAGAAGAATTGATACGGCAGGCGATTAAGAAGGGTAATGTGATTGCGGTTGTCGGCGCATCCAACAACCCGGATAAATATGGATATAAGATATATAAAGACCTCAAAGATGCCGGATATAAGGTGTATCCGGTCAATGTCCGGGAGCAGGCGGTTCAAGGGGATAAGGCGTATCCCACCCTAAGCAGCCTTCCCGAGAAGCCGGATGTCGTCGATATCGTAACACCGCCGCAGGTCACCGAGAATATCGTGAAGGAAGCACAAGAGCAGGACATCGATATTATATGGATGCAACCCGGCGCCGAAAGCGAGGAAGCGATTACTTTCTGCAAACACAGCGGCGTGAAGGAAATCCATAACTCCTGCATAATGGTCGCACGAAGAAACTTCTAGGTAAAGTTTGCCGTGCTGCGGCCGATACTACATATTGTAAGAAATTACCATAAAGATTATAGAATCTACGCAACAAATACACCCTTTTTCTACTCAATTCACCACAGCATCACAAAACATTAAAAGCATGGAACAATGACAATTAAATAGCGTTCAATAACTATTTTTTTTATGGTTTTCTGCCAGAAAATGGTTTCAGGAGGTGTACGGTTATAAGGTTTACACGGATTACTATTCGTTTTTTGGCAGCAGGCGAAACTATGTAGCGGCCAGCGACTGAGTGAAGGTTTTACTGAAGCGTAAGCTTCAAAGAAGGAGTTTTGATGCGAAAGCTGTTTTATGGGCTGATCTTAATCGTAATGCTCAGTCAGTTTCCACAAGTTTCGGCTCAGTTTCAAGAAGAAAAGCAAGGCATGGATGCAGCGTATGGGAAGATAACTAAAGCAGTTGATTTTGCTACCACCGCATATGCCACCACCCGCAAAGATGTCGAGGTTATCCAGGGCAGGGTCGATAAGACCAAGCAGGATATCGATAAGGGCGTGACGTATGCGCAAAAGGCGGGCGCCGAGGCTTCCAAATATAGCGGCACGGTGAAGTCTTTGGTTGGCGAGGCTAAGGCGATAACGCAAGCCTCGATGCAAAAAGCTACCGCGACCAAGCCGGTAGCGAGCACGAAGACCGTGACAGGTGCAGCTTCTCAATAATAAGCTGCGGAAGATAAAAAAGTCGGCGAAGGCCGGCTTTTTTATTTTGCTTTACTGTGATAGCCTACGGTTTAGTAGTTCTTATGTTTGAGGTGTTTTTGTGTACGAACCCCGTTTTTACCGTAATGAAGTCCTGGCTAAGGATCTCTTCACGTTTGAGGTAAGAGTCAACGAAACCGACCTTTTTATTTGTGCGAACAATGATTTGACAGCTGTCGCGTACGAACTTGTGCGTTTGTACCGTGGACAAATCGAGGACTTTATCGCCAAATACCCCATATTCCTGAAAACGTTTGTGCCGGTAGAGGTTCCCAAGGATGCTCCCGATATCGTAAAGTCGATGGCCGGTGCGGCGAAACTAGCGGAAGTCGGCCCTATGGCCGCGGTTGCCGGTGCGATTGCGGAATACGTCGGGTTGGGGCTTCTCGCGTATTCGGATGAAGTGATCGTTGAGAACGGCGGGGACATATTTATCAAAACAGGTATGGAGCGAAAGATCGGCATATTCGCCGGAACATCGCCCTTAAGCAATAAACTTGCGGTACAATTGATGCCCGAAGACACCCCCCTTGGCATTTGTACATCGTCCGGCAAGGTCGGTCATTCGGTGAGCTTCGGACAGTCCGATGCGGTTGTTATCCTCTCGAAGAATACCTCGTTGGCCGACGCCACTGCCACAAAAGTCGGCAATCTTATCCACTCGAAAAACGACATTAAGCAGGCAATTGAGTTTGCTCAAGACGTACAGGGGGTCGAAGGCGCGATTATTATCGTCGATGATGCGCTTGGCGGCTGGGGTAAGTTTGAGTTTATGCCTGCTTAACTACCGACTACTATGACGGGTTCCCTTTTCAAAAGTACTTTACACTCGTGCTGGTTTATGCTGGCTTAAACCAGCAGGTAAGAATTATAATGGTGAGAAGGTAAGCATGCAAGCCTTAACCTAAGGCTTGGCTTGAGCTTTCTGGGGTAAGACGATATCGGTTGAAGCATTTTTGCAGTAGTTACTATTAGGAGGTGAGCCCCATGGATGAAATAAGGACTCCTGAAACGCGCAAACCCCAAAGACGGCAGAGAACGAAGTGGAATTACAAACGGATTGGAGTTGCCTTAGCGGCAGCGCTTCTTCTTACGATAACCACAGCATATGGAGGGTGCAGCCTCGCGCATCGACTTGGTAGTCGCTCTGATGTTCAGGAAAAGGTGGCGAAGAGGCCCGTAGAGGTTACATCCTCACCCAGCAGGGTTCTTGGAGTTACGACGACCACAGAACCGAATTATCTCGCTTATACCGTTAAGTCCGGCGATACCTTCTACAGTATCGCGGCCAAGCACAAAACCACAGTAGAGAAGATCAAAGATGTTAACGACTTTTCAGGGGACGACAATAGCCTCCAGATAGGTATGGCGCTTAAAATCCCGACAAAAGAAGCGCTGATGGAACCTGCGGCCACGCAAAAGCAAGATGAGAAGCAGTCGAAGGAAAACAAGGCGTCGCCGATAAAGCTATCCGCGCAAGAGATCTCTCGAGGACCCAGGGATGCGAAGAAAGTGGCGTTGACATTCGATGCGGGGTCGGCAAGCGAACCGACGCGCGAGATCATCAAGGCTCTGGAGGATGCCAATGTTAAAGCGACGTTCTTCTTGACGGGTAAGTGGGTTGAGGAGAACAAAGACCTTGCCAAGAAGATAGCGGATGATGGCTATCCGATAGGTAACCATACGTACTCGCATGCGGATTTGACCAAGACCTCGAATAATGGTGTCGCTTATGAGCTGAGCAAAACTGAAGGCATTATTCAAAAAACGACCGGCGCGAGTACTAAGCCGCTTTTCAGGACTCCCTACGGTGCGCGTGACTCCAGGGTGTTGAGGGTTGCCATGAATTCAGGCTATCGCTCTATTTACTGGACGATAGACTCGCTTGATTGGAAGTCGACTATGACGGCCGACCAGGTGAAAAATAGGGTGCTTTCTGGGCTGGATAACGGTGCGATCGTGCTAATGCATTGCGGAAGCAGCCAAACTGCGACGATACTCCCCGACTTGCTTAAACGGATTAAAGAGCGCGGTTACGAGATAGTTACCGTGCCGCAGCTTTTTGAATGAGCGGCGTGAATCGATAATCGTAATAGGCTAAATGAAGAGGTGGGCTTTTCTCCGCCTCTTTTTATGTGCCCGTTGCAGTATAATCGCTTTATTACTATTGCTTTGCTTAATGCTTAATGTTTACTGCGAGAATGGGTTAGAATTATATCATCACAATTTCGGAGGGAGTCCCATAAGCACGCTGCAAGAGGCGAACAATCGCGCCGAGGAACTGAGAAGTTTAATATATTACCACGACCATCGCTATTATGTGCTGGATGCGCCCGAGGTATCGGATGCCGAGTACGATGAGTTGATGCGGGAGCTTGTCGCTATCGAGGCCGAGCACCCGCAACTTGTCACGCCCGATTCGCCGACGCAGCGGGTAGGTGGCGAGTTATCGGAGGCGTTTAAACCGGTGCGGCACAGGGCCAGGATGATGAGTCTCGCAAACGCGTTCTCGTTTGAGGAGCTGGCCGCATTTTTTAATAGGATAAGCGGGGAACTCGGGACCGACCAAATCGAGCTGGTCTGCGAGCTTAAGATTGATGGTGTCGCGGTGTCGCTGACTTATGAGCACGGGATGTATGTAAATGCCGCCACCAGAGGCGATGGTGAGGTCGGTGAGGATATAACCGCCAACGTTAAGACCATCCAGTCACTCCCCTTGCGACTTTTTTTGGAGGCGCCGCCGGATGTGCTGGAGGTGCGCGGTGAGGCGTTCCTCTCTAAAAATCAGTTTAAGCAGATCAACGATGAACGTCTGGAGCAGGGACTTCCCCTTTTCGCCAATCCCAGGAATGCCGCGGCAGGTTCGCTCAGGCAACTAGATCCCAAGATTCCGGCCAGAAGGAACCTCGATATGTTCGTATATGCGCTTGGGTACGTCGAGGGCGTGGCGTTTACCGACCAGTGGGGGCTGCTACGGTATATGGAGGCCGCCGGTCTTAAGATAAACAAGCACATCAAGAAGGTCGGGTCGGTGCGCGGGGCGTATGAATTCTGCGAGTATTGGCAGGACAAGCGCCATTCACTGCCGTTTGAGATAGATGGGGTCGTTATCAAGGTAAACTCGTTTGCCCAGCAAGGGAGGCTTGGCGCTACAAGTAAAGCGCCCCGGTGGGCGATCGCCTATAAATTCCCCGCTGAGCAAAAAACAACAGTTGTTTTGGATATCGAGCTTAACGTCGGGCGAACCGGGGCGTTGACGCCCACGGCCGTGCTCGAGCCGGTGGTTGTCGCCGGCTCTACGGTAAGCAGGGCGACGCTCCATAATGAGGACGAGATAAAGCGCAAAGATATCCGCATCGGGGACACGGTCATCATCCAGAAAGCCGGCGATGTCATCCCCGAGATCGTAGCGCCGATTGTAAGTAAGCGGACCGGGTCGGAGCGGGAGTTTGAGATGCCGCACGAATGCCCTGTTTGCGGCGGCGAGGTCGTGCGGCCCGCGGGTGAGGCGGTTGCGCGGTGCGTCAACATAAACTGTCCGGCGGTTATTTTTGAGCATGTTATACACTTTGCGAGCAGGGGTGCGATGGATATCGACGGGCTGGGCGAGTCCGTTGCACGCCAGCTTCTGGAAAAGGATATGATCAAGGATGTCGCCGATATCTATTACCTGACGAAAGAGCGGTTACTTGGTATCGAGCATTTTGCAGATAAAGCGGCGGACAACCTGCAGGCTGCGGTTGAGCGCTCAAAGGAACGACCGCTTGCGAGAGTGCTTTTTGCGCTTGGCATCAGGCATGTCGGCTCACATGTCGCGGAGGTGCTGGCGGAAGCATTCGGCTCGGTCGATGCGCTTTCACGTGCGTCGTTCGACGAGCTGGTTGGAACACCCGAGGTCGGCCCCAGGATCGCCGAGAGCATAATCGAGTTCTTTGACGAGCAGAGAAACCGTGCCGTTCTTGAAAAACTCAAGAGCGCGGGTGTGAGAGTGGAGCAGGAAACGGTGGCCGGTAAGGGTGTCGCCCAGAATCTTAACGGATTGACCTTTGTGTTTACCGGCGGAATGACGCATTTTACGCGGGGTGAGGCTGAGGAGCTTGTGAAATCGATGGGCGGTAAGGCATCATCAAGTGTCAGCAAAAAGACCGATTACGTGGTGGCCGGGGAAAATCCCGGAAGCAAATACGATAAGGCAAAGGCCCTGGGGGTAAAAATCATAACAGAGGACGAATTCAAGAGATTAGCCCAAGAGGTTAGCCCAAGGGATTAATCAGTGGATGATAGTAGTGGTTAAGAGTAGTGGATGACAAACTGGTCGATGATGAATATCCAGAAGAACAGCGGGCTCCGGACGACCAAAGGGTCCCCTGGACGATTGGTGACGCGATTCTTGCCCTGGTCTTGTTCCTTGTAATGGTGACCCTTGGCACCGTGGTTATTAGCGGAGTATTAGCCCGCGAGCTGCCAAAAGTCGGGCAGATACTCGCACTTTTCATAGGGTACATTATCCTCTTCCTGCTCATTGGGTTTTTCGCGCTGAGGCGGGGTGCGAATTTGCGGACGCTGGGTTTCCGCCCGTTCAATTTTTTACGCGGCACCGGCATGGTCGTCGTCTGGTTCTTTCTTATTAAGCTCGCGACCGTCATCTACACTCTCTTCGCCCAGAGGCTTGGGATTAATCCCTCCGAGGAAGCGGTCAGACGGTTGCCGGAGATATTCGGAAGGAGCACCGGTGGTTTTCTATTGGCGGTGCTTGTCGTCGCCATCATCGCACCGGTTGCCGAGGAGTTGTTTTTCAGGGGCTTTGTTTACCCCGCATTCCGACAGCGGTGGGGTGTTACCGCTGCTATTATCATCACAAGCGCGCTGTTTGCGCTGTATCACATCAGCCCGACCGTGTACATTCCGATCTTTATCATCGCCGTCGGTCTCGCTTACCTCTACCAGACCACGGATTCTCTAGGACCACCGATTATGTTACATGCTCTTAATAACTTTTTGTCGGTTGTAGTGATATACTATTCTAATCTTTAGTCTCTAAATAGGGGGTCACAATAGTAATGGCTATCAGCGAAAAAGAAGTAAAGCATGTGGCGTGGTTGGCCAGGTTGGGCTTGACCGGTGCCGAAGTCGAGAAATTCACCCAGCAGCTCGACGTGATTCTCGAGCATGCGGGCAAAATATCCTCCCTGGATTTAGCGGAGATTCCTCCGACATCGCACGCTATCCCATTGAAAAATGTCTTGCGCGAGGATAAAGTGGGTGCGTGTTTGACGCCCGAGGAAGCCCTGGCAAACGCCCCGAAGAGAGAAGACCAGGCGTTTGCAGTGCCAAGAATCGTTTAGAACCCCAAACTTACCGGATTTATTTCGAGCCACTATGGAGGATGCATGGAACTCTATCAAATGACGATCCACGAGCTGTATGAGAAGCTTGCGGCGAAAGAGATAAGCGCGAAAGAGCTTACGGAGAGCGTGTTTTCGCGCATAGACGATGTAGAAGATAAAGTGAAATCATACCTGACCGTCACAAGGGATAATGCGCTGGAACAGGCGCGTAAAGTCGACGAGCGGATAGCGGCAGGTGAAGCGATCGGTCAGCTTACCGGCATTCCTACCGCGATCAAGGATGTTATGTGCACGGAGGGAACGCGCACGACGTGCGGGTCGAAGATCCTAGATAACTTTGTCCCGGTGTATACGTCGACCGCGGTACAAGGCCTCTTGGATGAGGGCATCGTCATGACTGGCAAGACCAATATGGACGAGTTCGCCATGGGCTCATCCACCGAGAACTCAGGGTTTTTTACCACTCGCAACCCGTGGGACCTTGAAAGGGTGCCCGGCGGCTCAAGCGGGGGCTCGGCGGCTGTGGTTGCGGCCGACGAGGCGATATTCTCACTGGGGTCGGATACCGGCGGCTCGATCAGGCAACCGGCGGCTCTCTGCGGTATCGTTGGCTTAAAGCCGACCTATGGGTTGGTCTCGCGATACGGACTTATTGCGTTTGCGTCGTCGCTTGACCAGATAGGGCCGTTTACCAAGGACGTGACCGACTGTGCGATCGTTCTCAACCACCTCGTAGGGCACGACCCGATGGATTCGACATCGGTCGAGATAGATAAACCCGATTATACAAAGTCGCTGGTGAATGACTTAAAAGGGGTAAGGATCGGCGTTCCGGCCGAGTTGATGGCCGAGGGAATCGACCCTAAGGTAAAGAAGGTCATCGAAGACGCGATCGAGCTGATGGCGAAAAACGGCGCGATCGTTGCCGAGACTTCCCTCCCGAATATCGAGTACGCATTGTCGGCGTATTATATCATCGCTCCGGCTGAGGCGAGTTCGAACCTGGCGCGGTTTGACGGCGTACGCTACGGGTACCGTGCACCGGATGCGGAGAACTTGATGGACATGTATCTGCGCACGCGGGCCGAGGGCTTCGGCGATGAGGTAAAACGAAGGATCATGCTCGGAACGTATGCATTGAGCGCTGGCTATTACGAGGCGTATTACGGCCAGGCGCAGAAGGTGCGCACGCTCATCACGCGCGATTTCAATAAAGCATTCGAGGATTTTGACGTGCTGGTCTCGCCGACATCTCCCACAACGGCATTTAAGATCGGTGAGCGTATCGACAACCCTCTTCAGATGTACCTTTCGGATATCTGCACTATCCCTGTCAACCTGGCGGGGCTACCCGGGATATCGGTGCCGTGCGGTACTGTCGATGGGCTGCCCGTTGGGCTTCAGATCATGGGTAAGACCCTGGGCGAAGAGATGCTCTTGCGGGTCGCCTATAGTTTCGAGCAGAGCTTCGGGTGGAACGAACACCCTTCTCTGTAGAGGAATTACGAATTAGTGAAGGTCTAGGAAGTGGGTTCTAGTTAGCAGTAGGCAGTGTGTGGGTTAAGGAGTATGCGGGGGATTGATGGATGAGCGGGAGGCGCGTGAGAGGGAGATCGTAAGGTCTCTAATGGGGTTGATCCCCCTTGGTTTGAATGATGATCCGGCTGAGGCGCCCGGAGGGTTATCCGGGGCGGTGGGGTTGGAAGACTTGATAAAAGGCGGAGGCGCAATGGAATACGAAAGTGTAATTGGCTTAGAGATACATGTTGAACTTGATACGGAGAGTAAGATGTTCTGCGCGTGCAGCACGCGCTTTGGCGAGAGGCCGAACACCCAGACCTGTCCTGTTTGTCTGGGCATGCCCGGTTCCTTACCCGTTGCAAATAAGAAGGCCATCGAGTATGTGATTCGCTCGGGGCTTGCCGTTGGCTGCGAGATTTCTCTTTACAGCCAATTCCACCGGAAGAATTACTTCTATCCCGATATGCCCAAAGATTATCAAATATCCCAGTACGACAGGCCGTTGTGCCTGGGAGGGTATGTCGACCTGGATATGGAAACATACGAAACGAGGCTCGGTATTACCAGGATTCACCTGGAAGAGGATACCGGAAAGCTGATACATGTGGGCGGCGCGGGCAGAATCGCCGGTGCTGAATACAGCCTGGTCGACTTTAACCGGGCGGGGGTGCCACTCATGGAGATCGTCTCCGAACCGGATATGCGTACGCCCGAGGAGGCCAAGGCGTATGCTCAGAAGCTTCGCGCTATATTGATATCGATCGGCGTCTCCGATTGCAACATGGACAAGGGTTCGATGCGGGTGGACGCTAACATCTCGATCAGGCCTAAAGGGGCGACCGAGCTGGGCGTTAAGGCTGAGCTAAAGAACCTTAACTCGTTCCGGTCGCTGCAGAGGGCGCTTGCATACGAGATCGAGCGCCAGAAAAAGGCGATTGCCGAGGGTGAGCCTATCGTGCAGGAGACCCGGCACTGGGATGAGACCAAGGGCACGACAAGTACACTCAGGACAAAGGAATACGCGCACGACTACCGCTACTTCACCGACCCCGACCTAGTGCCCATGGAGTTCGACCCGACCTGGATAGAAGGGATTCGCGCGACGTTGCAGGAACTCCCCGATGAGCGCAAGCAGCGGTTTATAACGCACTACGGGCTGCCCGCGCACGACGCCAGTTTGTTAACTGAAACAAAGGCGATGGGGGATTTCTTTGAGGAGACGGTTGCGCTTTACAAAGGCGACTCCAAAGCGGTGAGCAACTGGATGCTGGGCGACATCTCATATTATCTCAATACAGAAAACCTCGAGATCGACGAAACGGCGGTGACCCCGAAACACCTGGCCGAGCTGCTTAAA
>NZ_JBTSLF010000050.1:0-16056 GCF_054640775.1 Candidatus Aquicultor sp.
GAGAACACTTTATTTACCTGGTGGTTATGCCTCTTGCAGTAGCCCTCCGCTCGAGAGATCGGCGACGGGTGGCTACGTGGCTGGGCGCCATCGGTTTATTCGGTTTACTTTACTTGTATCACTATATAAGGGTAAAAACTTACATTGGCCAAGCCAGCGGGGATCCTGATGTCAGCGCATGGATCTATGGGGGCTACTCATACCTAAAAAGCATGCTCTCTTTTGGGCTTTTTGAATCGTATGCATGGGCCAAATCCGATGCAGTGCCACTTATGATACTCGGATTAGCAATTTTAGGAGTTCTCCTCGTTGAGGAGAGGGATGAGCAGCTGTACCTTCTTGGCATAATTTTGACTCCGGCGCTCGCTTCTTTGGTTATAGGGGCAAAAGAATGGGGTGATTACTGGGGTATTATGTACGTACCGATTCTTCTTCTTTCGGCGCCACTTAGTCTCCAGCTTATGCCCAGCTTATGCCAAGAACGGGATAGTTCTTAATGATCGTCTACTAAACATGCTGGACCAAAATACTCAAGAGGGCGGATGATAAATTCGCCCTCTTTTTATAATCATATAAGTAACGTGGTTATAGGGTTCGTTTTATCCCCGATGCTCATTCTGCTACTGCCGCCGCTGTTCATGGCGATCATCAAGCATTGATAGGTTCCTCGTATTAATAAAAAACCCCTGCTGAAAATAGCAGGGGTTCCTGGGGATAAGGATAGTAGCTACGGGTCTATCACGATTGATGTCGTCAATCATATCGTTTGCATCGAGATGTTTCATAGTTAAAACGCTTTAAGGATAACCGAGAGCAGGAAGTCAAAGCTAAAGGTCTAGCGAAGTTTACTTAGATCGATTAGCACTACTCGTCCAGGAACTACATCCTTTTTGATTCCGAAGGTAAATGGCGAACCCACGGGTATTATTTCAATCCTGCCATTAGCAAAATAGTGCTGCCAGGGCGGGGTCTGAGCAAGAGATATCCCAAATAATACCAAAGAATACCTACTTCTCAGCGATGGATAAATCCCTTGAGATTCGGGATTTGAGGGCTGATCTGGATACTTCCAAGCGATTGCAACCGCGTTTTTTCTTTTATTTGCCAGGGGAAGCTTGCTTTGCGTAATAACTTGGTTTCCTGGCAAATAAAACTTAACAAGAGTTCCAGCATTCTCAAAAACACCCGGGCTGACATATACAGTAGTATTTTTGTTGATAAGGGGTGATGTTGTTAAATCAGCGAATTCTGTATGGCCGTACTTTTGGCCAGCCATGAGCAAGATGGCGAAGAAGGATGAAACCACGCAGATAATGACAACAGCGGTAAGCAAATGCCAACGATTCTTAAGGTAGGAATCTAAGAACTTGGCCACTAAAATGAGGCCGAATGGCATGACCGGCAGCAAGTAATAGCTATGGAAATGGTAGAAGGCAAAAACTACAGTATATACAAGCATTATGCTGATGATCAGAAGCGACTTCGTTTCGCCTTTTAGTAGGAGTGTTACCAGGCTTATCGCTACGAGGATAAAGGTTAGCGGATTAAATGCCCACATTAGTTCATTTATGAAAAAATTGCTAAAAAAGGCCGAATTAGGAAGCGCCCATGTACCTGCAAGATAACCTTGACTGGTTATGAATGCCGAGTGATTGGTAACCATCTCAAAACCGTACCAGAAAAAGGCGACTATTATAGTAGTCGCGGTGATTCCAAGGAACGATTTGCTTACCCGTTTGCCATCCTTTTTGCGGTAGAGTTCAAAGATGCATAGTACGATAAGAGCAAATAATGCTGGTAGTTTAGTAAGTAAAGCAAGGCCAAAAAAGATGCCTGAGGCAATGCTACGGTTTGACATCCCGGGCTCTACGCTCACTAAATAATAATAAATACCGGCTAAGATAAAAGCTATGGTAAGAACATCTACCTGAACATTTCTGCCGACAAGAACAAGAGCCGGACTCACTGCAAAAAGAGCAGCTGCAATAAGGCCTACCCTTTTAGTGAATAATTTTGCAGCTACCAAATATAAGTAGATTACTGATGTAATGCTCGCAAGAACAGGTACCAAGCGAGCAGAACTCTCAGATATACCGAATAACTTAAAGCTTATTAATAAGAGAAATGTAAAAAGCGGCGGGTTATTGAGGTCAGCAGGTTTTGTAAATAAATCTAACAGAGGTTTATGCAGGTAGTCTCTTGCCATAGCAGCGTAGAAACCTTCATTGGAGCCATGGTATCCGCCAAACGGCTCATTAATTTGGTAAATTCTGAATGCTGCAGCTATGAGCAAGATAGCGATTAGGATGAACGTGTCTTGGTGCTTAATCAACCGATTTTTTGTTTGTAGCATGGTCCTATCGTTCCAAGAGATAAGAAGCTAGATCACTAATTACCTGTTAAGTGTATAATAAAAAAAGCCGCCCCTGAAGGCGGCTTTAAGTTGTTTAGTTCAAATTAGTCGACAACGACGACGTTGGATGCGCGAGCACCCTTGGCCTCCATCTGGACTTCGAACTCGACGGTTGCGCCCTCGGTAAGGGTCTTGAAACCGTCGGCATTGATAGCTGAGTGATGTACGAATACATCCGGGCCGCCGTTCTCCTGGCTGATGAAGCCAAAGCCCTTGCTGTTATCGAACCACTTTACTGTACCTTTTGCCAAATCTTCCACCTCCTAGCGTCACAATACTTTTAAGCTTACGACGCTAGGTTATGTGACACTCGAAACCGAGTTTACAACACCGACAAAAAAATAAAGACCCGTCTAAAAACGAGTCCCATTTGCGAATTCACGTCTTAGCTAAAATATATTATCGGCTAAAATCCGGTTTTTGTAAAGCTTTTTAGCGCAAAACCCCTGCTCGCGCAAAATCCACTCTCCTCCTCATTTTTATTTTCTTCTTTACCGGGTATTCATATGTTGGTAAAATATCCGCTTACCACGGGTATTTGGCGCTGGGGTACCACCCGCTTGCTGGTAAATAATGTTTAGAATATCCACGCGTGGGTATTTCAAAGGAATCGCCTATAGGCGATTGCCTAAACTAGTGATATGCTAATCATCGAGCAACCGATTATGCTGTTCTTGTTTAATGTTGGCGTAAAAGATTTGAGAATTTCACAGGGGGTGTATTCACGCGTTGAGTACAACGGTAGGTATTCCTCAAGCGTTGCTTTACTACAAATATTACCCGTTATGGGACACGTTTTTGAAAGGGCTCGGGGCCGAGGTCGTGGTCTCCAACCCTACCACCAAAAAGACGATCAATCTGGGGACGTCGGTCGCGGAAAATGAACTTTGCCTGCCGGTAAAGGTGTTTTTCGGGCACCTGCTCGACCTTAAAGACAAAGTGGACGCGCTCTTTGTTCCAAGGGTCATAAGCGTCGAGAGCGGTGCGTACACCTGTCCGAAGTTTTTAGGCCTGCCGGACCTGGCGCGTGCGCTCGACACGCCGCTTCCTACGATCTTTGAGCCCACCTTTAATGCGCGTTTAGGCAAACGGCGTTTTTACGAGGCCCTCTTCGATTTCGGGTCGCTTTTTACCAGCAATAAATATAAGATATGGCGGGCCTGGACGGCCGGAGTCCATGCACAGAAGGCGTATGAGAAAAAGCTTTTGGAAGGGCTCACGCCGGTCGAGGCCATTGCGGGCGCTGAAAAACACGTGGCGGCCGGGGATTTACGCATCGGCATCGCCGGGCACCCGTATAACGTCTTCGATCCGTATATAAATCTCAATCTGATAAAGAAACTCAGGAGTTGGGGCGCCGATGTGGCGACCGAGGAGATGATCCCGCACGCCACGCTCGAGCGCGAGGCGAATCGCCTGCCCAAGCGCCTCTTCTGGTCGTATG
Organism: Candidatus Aquicultor sp.; assembly: GCF_054640775.1. Lineage (NCBI taxonomy): Bacteria > Bacillati > Actinomycetota > Candidatus Aquicultoria > Candidatus Aquicultorales > Candidatus Aquicultoraceae > Candidatus Aquicultor > Candidatus Aquicultor sp. Next base: position 3,858 of record NZ_JBTSLF010000050.1, read on the forward strand.
AGCGGGAAGTCGTCGGCGCGGCGTTTCACTGGATGCAGACCAAATCGGTCGACGGCATCATCTATATTCTCTCATTCGCCTGCGGTCAGGATTCTTTAATACAGGTCCTGCTAGAGACCGAGGCAAAAAAACAGCACGGCATACCATTGATGTCGCTGGTAATCGACGAGCACAGCGGCGAGGCGGGCATGATCACCCGCGTCGAGGCCTTTATCGATATGCTCAGATGGAGGGCGATGTAATGAAGGTGACGTTTCCCCATATGGGAAAGCTTGACCGGATATTTGTGGACATCTTCGCGCGCACCGGCATCGATTATCTGACGCCGCCGCGCACCAGCTCAAAGACGATGCAACTGGGCCTGCGTTACTCACCCGAGTTCGCGTGCCTTCCTTTGAAGGTAACGATCGGAAACTTCATCGAGGCTATCAATGCCGGGGCGGATACGCTTTTAATGGCGGGCGGCGTGGGGCCGTGTCGCTTCGGGTACTACGCCGAGATACAAAAGTGCGTCTTGGAAGAGGCGGGATACAAGTTCGATATGATCGTGCTCGAGCCGCCGGCGGCGGGCTGGATGGGCTTTATCAATACGCTAAAAATACTGGCGCCCGGAAAATCGATTTATCAGATTTGGCAGCTCATTAAAGTGAGCTTCGGCAAGGCCAGGATATTAGACGAGCTTGAAAAACATGTTCTAAAATACCGCGCCTACGAAATCAACCGTGGCGATACCACTAAAGCATATAAAAAAGCGCTGGATATTATGATGCTGGCGATGACCGAGGAGGAAATCGCGCAGGCCAGGGCAGAGGCGTTTGCCGTGCTCGAGGCGGTCGCGAAAGATATGGATCGCGATGTGCTCAAAGTCGGCATCATCGGCGAGTTCTATATCCTGCTCGAGCCGTTCGTAAACTTCGATATCGAGGAGTACCTGGGCAACATGGGGGTATCCCTGGAGCGCTCGGTGTATCTCACCGACTGGATAAGCCCGTCGACTAAAAATCAGATCATGGGGATAAACGACGATGATATCGCTGCGGCCGCCAAGCCGTACCTCAACCACTTCGTCGGCGGCGAGGGGCTGCCGAGTGTGGGGCATACCTGCGTGTATGCCAAGGAAGGCTTTGACGGGGTGATTCATCTCTTCCCGTTTACCTGCATGCCGGACACCATCGCAAAGTCGATTTTGCCGATGGTAAGCCGCGACCTTGATATCCCGGTCATCTCGTTCGTCATCGACGAGCAGACGGGGCGCGCCGGCATACTGACCCGCCTGGAGGCCTTCATCGACCTTTTGGCGAGCAGGAAAAAGCACAACGCAAGGCAGTTAGTAGGCAGCACACCAAGTGGAAGGACGTAAACATGAAGGGTTTTTTAGGCGTTGATGTTGGCTCGGTCAGCACCAACCTTGTTGTTATAGATGAGCGCGGCGACGTGGTAAGCCTTGTTTACATAAGGACGCAGGGGCAGCCGATCGTGGCCGTGCAGTCGGGACTGAAAAAGCTGAGAGAACAGCTTCCCGAGAATGTAGAGATAGCGGGTGTCGGCACGACGGGAAGCGCGCGCTACCTGAGCGGCGTTATGGTCGGCGCGGATATCATCAAGAACGAGATAACGGCGCACGCTATTGCGGCGTCCCATGTGGTGCCGCAGGTACGAACGGTTCTTGAGATAGGCGGGCAGGACTCGAAGATCATCCTGCTGCGCGACGGCATCGTCATCGATTTTGCGATGAATACGGTGTGTGCGGCCGGAACCGGCTCGTTTCTCGATCACCAGGCGCAACGCCTCGGCATCCCGATCGAGGAGTTCGGCGGCTACGCGCTTAATTCGACCGTTTCATGCCAGATCGCCGGGCGCTGCTCGGTCTTCGCCGAGTCCGATATGATACACAAGCAGCAGATGGGTTACCGGATGGAGGATATCATCTACGGCCTCTGCCAGGCGCTTGTTCGCAACTACCTCAATAATCTCGCAAAGGGCAAGGACCTGATAGCGCCGATCGTCTTCCAGGGCGGGGTTGCGGCCAACGCCGGTATGAAGCGGGCGTTCGAAGAGGCGCTTCAGATGCAGATCACCATCCCCGAGCACCATCATGTGATGGGCGCGATCGGCGCGGCGCTTCTGGCGCGCGGTACGGTGCGCGACGGTGCTACCAAGTTCACCGGCTTCGAATCGGCCGATGTCGATTACCAGACGAGAAGCTTTCACTGTAAGGGGTGCGAGAACCACTGCGAGATCGTCAAAATCATGGTCGAGGGCAAGACGCTCGCGTGCTGGGGCGGTCGTTGCGGCAAGTGGGAAGTCGCAAGCGCGGAGGAAGCCGACCTGCTCGTGCAGTCCTCTACATAGACTAGCTAGCCGGTTTTCATATTTCGGGGTGGGCCAAAGAGCCCACCTTTTTTGTTTGCAGCATGCGCCGATCCTTTTTTCTGCAACGCCATCCATGCCAGGGCGTCGGGGAAATAACGATACTTGTAGGGGTAAAAATACCGTGAGCGGTATGGCAAGATTTCCTATGCCCTTATGAGCTGTGTTAATAGGGCGTTACACATCGATAAAGCCTTGACAACACCAGGTCCCAAAGCTAAGATATAAGGTGCTTTTGTGGCAAAAATTACAAGTGAGTTACCAATAATGTTGGGGGAGAGGAGTGCAAATTGGCTAAAGTTTTAGGAAGAGAAGTTCTTCGGTCCGACCTGATATCTTTGAAGGTCGAAGCACCGGAGATCGCAAAGAAGGCCAAAGCAGGACAATTTGTTGTCGTTCGCGCAGATGAGGTGGGGGAGCGTATCCCGCTTTCATTGGCTCGTATAAGCCCGGAGGATGGAACCCTTGGTCTCGTTGTTCAGACGATCGGCGTAACATCTTCGAAGCTCGGGGCTCTGCAGGTTGGCGATGAGATCGCGGATGTCGCCGGCCCGATGGGTCATGCGACCCCGATTAAGAACTACGGAAGAGTAGCCCTTCTCGGCGGCGGCTTCGGTGCCGCACCGATGTATCCGATCGGCAAGGCGCTCAAAGAGGCTGGCAATATCGTCACCTCGATTATCGGTGCACGCTCGGCCGACCTTCTCGTTTACGAGAAAGAGCTTAGCGAGTTTAGCGATAAGGTCCTTGTTGCCACCGATGATGGCAGCAAGGGTATGAAGGGCCTTATTACCGATCCTCTCAAGCAAGAGATCGAAGAGAACGGTGTTGACTGGGTCATGGCGATCGGCCCGGCCATCATGATGAAGTTCGTATCCCTTACAACCAAGCCGTACGGTGTTAAAACATTTGTCAGCTTGAATCCGATCATGGTCGACGGCACCGGTATGTGCGGCGCCTGCCGTGTTTCGGTTGGCGGCAAGACGATGTTCGGCTGTACCGACGGCCCGGATTTCGACGGCCATGAGGTCGACTGGGATCTATTGATGACACGTCAGCGTACCTACCTCGAAGAGGAAAAAGGTGCGATGGAAAAATATTCATGTAGTTGCGTCCCGAGCGCAAAGTAAGGAGGAGGGCAGATGTCAGAAGTAAAAGTACCCGAATTTACAAAAGAAGAGATAAAAGAGATTAGAAAAACCCGTACCGCGATGCCTGAGCAAGACGCCAAAGCGCGCGGGAGAAACTTTGAAGAGGTAACCATCGGCTTCAGCGCCGAAGATGCCCTCCGCGAGGCGAACCGCTGCTTGGCTTGCAAGAAAAGGGATTGTGTCGCGGGATGTCCGGTCGAGGTACCGATCCCCGAGTTTATCGCTCTGATCAAAGAGGGCGATTTTATCGGCGCGGCCAAGAAGATAAAAGAGAAAAATCCGGTTCCGGCAGTTTGCGGTCGCGTATGCCCGCAGGAGAGCCAGTGCGAGAGCAAATGCGCGCTTGGTAAGAAGAACGAGCCGGTTGCAATCGGCCGTATGGAGCGTTTCGTAGCCGATTACGAGCGCGTGAACGGCGGAGGCAGCAGCAACGGTAAGGTCGAGAAGCCAAAACCGAGCGGCTTTAAAGTCGCGGTCGTCGGCACGGGCCCGGCAGGGCTAGTCGTCGCAGCCGATTTGGCCAAACTCGGCCACAAGGTCACCATGTTCGAGGCGCTCCACAAAGCGGGCGGCGTTCTCGTCTACGGTATCCCCGAATTCAGGCTTCCAAAAGCGATCGTCCAATCAGAAGTCGACGGTATCAAGGCGCTTGGCGTCGATATCAAGGTCGACTCTGTCGTCGGCAAGCTCTACACAGTTGATGAGCTTCTCGGCGATTTTGACGCGGTCTTCATCGGCTCAGGCGCAGGTCTGCCGATGTTCTTGAACATCCCGGGCGAGAACCTCAACGGCGTTTACTCGGCCAACGAGTTCTTGACCAGGACAAACCTTATGAAAGCATACCTCTTCCCAGAGTATGATACACCGATTAAAAAGGGCGGACATGTGGCGGTCGTCGGTGGCGGAAACGTCGCGATGGACTCGGCCAGAACCGCACTTCGCCTCGGTGCCGAGGCGGTCTACCTCGTATACCGCCGTTCGATGGAAGAGCTTCCCGCCCGTAAAGAGGAAGTCCACCACGCCATCGAGGAAGGTATCGATTTCCGTCTCCTCACCAATCCCGTCGAGATCGTCGGCGAGGACGGCTGGGTACGCGGTATCAAGTGCTCGAAAATGGAACTCGGCGAGCCGGATGAGTCCGGTAGGCGCCGCCCGGTTGTAATCGAGGGCTCCGAGTACGTCATCGAGGTCGACACCGTAGTAATGTCGATCGGTACCGGCTCGAACCCGATTATCCCGAATTCGACCCCCGATCTCGAGCTTAACAAACGCGGCTACATCGTAGCCGACGAGAACGGTGCAACCAACAAGCCCGGCGTGTTTGCCGGCGGCGACATCGTAACCGGCTCGGCGACAGTTATCCTGGCTGCAGGCGCAGGCCGCAAGGCTGCAAACTCGATCCACGAGTACCTGATGACAAAAGTCAAAGCCTAAGGAGAAAAAAGGGCCCAGGGTCTAAAGCCCAGGGGCTATAAAAGCTTAAGAAATCTACAGGGCGGAACTTAGTTCCGCCCTGCTCTTTTTCCAGGCCCACTTATAATACTTCCGCCATGGCTTAAACAACTACGTAAAACATGGGCAAAGCACAAGAAAAACACTATTATAGATAAGGGATAATAAGATAAATAACTAGAGGTGAGATACTACGGTGCTGGGGCGCTGGCTGAGGCGGAATGGAACCGCAGATGAGGAAAATGGGCTGTACGTGCATGGTAACAGCCACTTAATCGAGCTGCGAGGGATCGAAAAGGTGTACGAGACCAGCGCGGGCACGTTTACAGCGCTTAATGGGGTGGACCTTAAGGTCGACACCAGCGAGTTTGTAGCTGTTATTGGTAAGTCGGGTAGCGGTAAGTCGACGCTTATAAACATGATTGCAGGGATCGACCGGCCGACATCCGGCGAGGTGCTCGTTGGAGACACAGCGGTTCATACGCTAAAAGAGGGACAGATGGCCCAGTGGCGTGGTCGCCATTTGGGCGTTATTTTTCAGTTTTTCCAACTCTTGCCAACGCTCACTATTATAGAGAACGTGATGCTACCGATGGATTTTTGCAATGTGCACTCACCCGGGGAGCGCCGTGAGCGGGCGATGCACCTGTTGCAGCTGGTTGAGCTTGAGGAGCATGCGAACAAGTTGCCCTCAGCCGTCTCGGGTGGCCAGCAGCAGCGGGCGGCTATTGCGCGGGCGCTGGCAAATGATCCATCGATTTTGGTTGCCGATGAGCCGACCGGTAACCTCGATTCAAAGACGGCGGAGTCGGTCTTCCAACTCTTCATGAAACTCGTCGAGCAAGGAAAAACGATTCTCATGGTGACCCACGATAACGACCTGGCAAAGCGCGTCACGCGAGCCATTACCATCGCCGATGGTGAGATCGTAAATGAGGTGGTCAGGGAAGCGAACGGTGAAGGGTCGCCGGGCGATGTCCGGCTGGAGACCGAACGTGTTTAGACCGCGCTGGTATAAAGTTATTCGAGATCTCTGGGGAAGCAAGACGCGGACGATTCTGGTCGTTCTTTCCATCGCAGTCGGCATCTTCGCAGTCGGTATGATTATTAGCTCGCAGGAAATCTTGATGCACAACCTCGACAAGAGCTACCATTCTATTAATCCGGCAAGCGCATTGCTGTACACCGCCCCGTTCGACAACGATGTCGTCAGATCGGTCCAGCGCATGAAGGAGATACGCGATGCGGAGGGGCGGCGAACGCTCGCGGTCCGCTTTAAAGTCGGCGAAGGCGAGTGGCAAAATGTCGACCTCATCGCGATACAGGATTTCAACTCCATCCGGATTAACAAGATCGAGCACGAATCGGGTGCCTGGCCGCCGCGCAAAGACGAGGTGCTGTTTGAGCGTTCGACCCTTGATCTTATAAAGCTTGCGGTCGGCGATGCGATAAACGTTGAGACCTCCAACGGGGAGCAGCGTAAGCTGCGCATGGCCGGTACCGTCCACGACATCCAGCAAATACCGGTCAAGTTTTCGGGCAGGGCCGTCGGCTATATAAACTTCGACACCTTGGAGCGGCTCGGCGAGGAGCGCAAATTTAACCAGCTCACCATTATTGTCTCCAAAGATGACCTTAACAAGACGCACATCGGCAGGGTCGCCAATAAGGTCAGGGATGATATGTTGGGGGCAATCGGCATAAACGTCTTCAAGACGACGATCCCCGATCCGGGAAAGCACGTCATGGATAGTCCGCTGAGGGCGATGACCACGGTTCTTGGGGCCCTCGGTATCCTGTCGCTGATCCTAAGCGCGTTTCTCGTTGTCAACACGATCTCCGCTCTACTGGCCCAACAAATCCGGCAGATCGGCATGATGAAAGCGGTCGGCGCGGCTTCGAGCCAGGTCATGGGGATCTACTTCACAACGGTTACCGTCTTTGGCGTTCTGGCGTTGCTCGTCGCGATACCTCTCAGTATGCTCGGTGCGCATGCGTTCAGCACATTCACCGCAAGCCTTTTAAACTTTGATATCACCGATTTTGCTACGCCCCTTTGGGTGTTTGCCCTGGAGATCGCAATAGGGTTGATGGTTCCCATTCTCGCCTCGCTCTATCCGATCATCTCGGGCGCACGCCTCACAGTTCGCGAGGCCATAAGCTCTTACGGTATCGGTTCAAAACCACCCAAAAGGGGTCTCGTAGACCGTTTTATTGGCCTAATGGGTGGCATATCGCGGCCGTTGTTACTCTCGATTCGCAATACATTCAGGCGAAAGGGGCGTTTGACGATGACGCTGATCACGCTGACCTTAGCCGCCGGCATTTTTGTGGCCGTCTTTAGTGTGCGCTCCTCGCTACTTTTTACGCTCGATACGCTTATGCAGTATTGGAAGTATGATATCCAAATCAGTTTCTTCCAACCGTATCGGATCAAGCAAATTGAGCACAAGGCGCTTCTCTTGCCCGGCGTTGAAAGAGTGGAGAGCTGGGGATTCAAGCCCGTAACCCGGGTGCGCCCTGATGGCACCGAAAATGAGAATATTATCGTCCTCGCAGCGCCCGCACTCACGGATCTGATAGAGCCCTCAATGAAAGAGGGCCGCTGGCTATCGCCGGAGGACAAGAATGCGATCGTTGTTAATACTGATTTGCTGAAGGAAGAGCCGGATATTGCGCTCGGCAATACGTTGGTTTTTAAAATCAATGGCCGCAGGACGAAGTGGCAGGTTGTTGGCATTGTCAAGGGACAGCTGGCGGGGCCAATGGCCTACGCGAACTACCCCTACTTCACGTTGGTAACCAGAGATGCCGGGCGAACGAACTTCGTTGTGATAAAGACTAATCAACACGACCCGGAGTCCCAATCCTCTATCGCAAAAACGTTGGAGGAGCGGTTTAAGCATGTCGGCATCCGTGTCAACTCGACCGAAACGAATGCTAATATACGCTCCAGGGTTGCATTTCAGTTCAATATCATCGTTGTTTTTATGTTTATCATGGTGTTACTGCTTGCCGTGGTCGGTGGGCTTGGCTTGATGGGGACGATGAGCATTAATGTACTGGAGCGCACGCGGGAGATCGGCGTCATGCGCGCCATCGGGGCCTCAAACCTTGCCATTATACGGATATTTATATCTGAGGGCATCCTTATAGGTATCGTTAGCTGGGTATTTGGTGTGGTGCTGGCGATACCGCTAAGTAAGGGGCTTTGCTATGCCGTAGGAATGGCGTTTATGAAAATGCCGCTTAATTATGAGTTCTCTCTTCTCGGGGTCGCCATCTGGCTTGCCGTCGTGATAGCGATCGCGACATTAGCGAGCCTCTTACCCGCTTGGAAGGCCGCTAAACTCAGCGTGCGCGAGATTTTGGCATATGAGTAGTAGGGTTTAGGCGGTAACTTCTGGTAGCTGCAAACGGCTCACCTGAATGATTGTCGCGGCGGCACCGTTTACTTCGATTTTATTAGGGAAAATACAGAAGTAGTGAGACGAACTGAAAGGAGGCGGCGAAAATGGCGGCACGCGTTAGCGCATTACGTCAATCGGCCATGGAGGCCGGCGAGCAACTGAGTGATCGCGCCTCTCAGCTTTTAAGCGAAGCATTGGGGGAAGCGAGAAATAGGAATCTTACGACAATTGCTCTTGTCGCGGTATCTGGATTTGCCATCGGCTTGCTGGCAGGGATATTAATCGCCCCGGCAAGCGGCTCTGAAACCAGGCAGAGACTCGGCAGCCGGGCATCAGAGGCATACCAAAGCGCAATGGATATGGCGAGCAGAAGGGCTCAAGAAGCAGAAGAAGCGGCCGAGCAGATAGCCTAACCTCATATCGCTAGCATCGGTAGTAAAAAGATTACCAGTAGCTACTGGTTCTATGAGCTAAACACAAAAAGCTGCGGTTTGTTCCCGCAGCTTTTTTAAGATACAACCAAGGCTACTCGTTCTGGACCCGGCCCCCGGGCTCTAATTATTGAGGCTGGTCAAGGGCGCCGGTATGCGGCCGCCCCTGCGCACGAAATTCGCGCACGAGAACGGGTTCACCGCCATCACCGGCGCAAACCCCAGGAGATCCCCAAAAAACGCCTGGTCTCCTGTGCCTTTACCCGGGGCCGGAACCAACCGCACCCCTGCCGCTTTGTGATTAACGACCGCTATCGCCATCTCGTCGGCGATGATGCCGGCGATGGTTTCAACGGGGGTATCCCCCGGGATAACGACCATGTCGATGCCCACCGAGCAGACCGCCGTCATCGCTTCGAGTTTTTCAATCGAGAGCGCCCCAGCCTCGACCGCCTCTATCATCCCCAAATCCTCGCTAACCGGGATAAACGCGCCCGAGAGCCCGCCGGTCGAGGATGTCGCCATCGCGCCGCCTTTTTTGACCGCATCGTTGAGCAGCGCCAACGCCGCCGTGGTGCCCGGAGCCCCGCACTTCTCAAGCCCCATCGCCTCGAGGATTTTCGCCACCGAGTCGCCCGGTGTCGGGGTAGGCGCAAGCGAGAGGTCGACCACGCCGGGTTGTACCCCAAGAAGCGCCGCCGACTCGCGCCCGATTAACTCGCCCATCCGGGTGATTTTAAACGCGGTGCGCTTGATGATCTCGGCAACCTGCATCAGGTCCACATCCGGGTAGCGCTCGAGGGTAGCGCGCACCACGCCGGGGCCGCTGATACCCACGTTTATCACCCGGTCGGCCTCGCCGAAGCCGTGATAGGCCCCGGCCATGAATGGGTTATCCTCGGGGATATTGGCAAAGACCACGAGCTTGGCGCAGCCGATGCCGTCCTTGTCTTTTGTAAGCTCGGCGGTCTCTTTGATGACGCCGGCCATCTCGAGCACCGCGTCCATGTTGATCCCGGCCTTGCTCGATGCGACGTTGACCGACGAACACACCCGGTCGGTTTCGGCAAGCGCCCGAGGGATGGAATTGATAAGCTTGCGGTCCCCCGGCGTCGCGCCCTTTTGAATAAGCGCTGTAAACCCGCCGATAAAATCTATCTTAAGCTCTTTGGCGGCCTTATCGAGCACCGCCGCAATCGGCACGTAATCCTCCAAATCGCTCGACTCGGCAATCGCCGAGATGGGCGAGATCGAAATTCGCTTGTTGACAATCGGGATTCCGTATTTCTCCTGCAACGATTCCGCCACCTTGACCAGGTCTTTCGCCGATTCGGTGACTTTGTTGTAGATATTGTCGAGCAGCTTGTCGCCGTTCTCGTCGCTGCAGTCGCGCAAGGATATCCCCATCGTGACCGCGCGGATGTCGAGGCGCTGCTCCTGGATCATCCCTATGGTTTCTCGTATCTCTTCAGGATTGATGAGCATTGGCATCGTCATAACCCCCTAAAGCCTGTGCATGTAGCGGAAGATGTCCTCGTGCTGCACCGTAATCTTTACGCCCAGCTCATCCGCTACCTCGTTGAGTTTGTCCTGCAGACCGGCGATGGGGGTGATATCCTCATCCAATGTGACCAGCATTATCATGGTAAAGAAGTCCTGCATGATGGTCTGGCTTATGTCCTCGATATTCACGCTGTTCTCGGCGAGCACCCGGCTCACGCCCGCGACGATTCCCACGCGGTCCTTGCCAAGAACGGTTACAATAGCCCGTCGTTTCATAACGCCTCCTTCAAAGATGGCAGCTATCAGCCTTTAGCGGAAAATAAGATGGGTTTATTGTAGCAGGAAACCAGGGGTAAAAGTGAAGCGAAGAAAGCGGGCCGGCCTTCGATAAACTTCATTTTGCAGGCGCGGCGTTGTATTATAAATGGAAGAAGTGAGTGTGAAATCGATATGGTAAAAGTTATAGAGATCGAGATAGGCGACGTCGTACAACTGAAAAAAGGCCACCCCTGCGGCGCAAACGAGTGGGAGATAACCAAGCTCGGCATGGACATCGGCATGACCTGCATAGGGTGCGGGCGAAAGGTGCGCCTGATGCGCTACGATTTCGACCGCAGGTTCAGAGGATACGTCAAGCGCTATCACGAAAAGCATCCCCCCGAAACACCCACCGAGGAATCATAACGGGTAAGTACCCGCTTAAAGATAGCAATAAAAAAAGTGCTCCTTAACAACTAAGGAGCACTTTTTTAGGAGCATACTTATCGGGAAAAGTGCATTCCCGAGGTATGGAGCACTTAAATTTGAGAAACTAGCTTGCTATGCCTTTAACCGACTTGTAGAAGTCGCAGTCCATGCAGTTTGCAAGCTTCTGCGCGAACGAACCCTGCACCTTGCCGCCGCACATCGTCCCGGCCACGCGCCAGCAATCGGCACCATTCTTCGGATACGCCGGGCAATCGCCGGTTTTGTCTTTACCACAATGTTTAAACTCCCAGCAGTTCACTAATTCTCACTCCTTCAAAGGTAACAAACACTAGATTACTTTGAGTTATCGGACTCTATTTCCGCAGGGTTTAGCGCTTGTTAATGAATTTACAAAGTATTAGAAGTGTAAGATAACTGTGGCGTTCCATTTTTGCGGTCGCTGAAGTTTTTTCAAAAATATTTAAAAATCTTGAAGGAATGCAAGCGCTTGTGGCGTATATGTGCTATAGCACATATGTGTAAGTATCAGTTCGGACACTAAACTAGATAAGGATAGTATTGGAGGGGCGCCATTTGAATATTCTTAAAACTGCAGTCATCACTGGTTTAATCATGCTGATTGCCGGCATGCCGGCCGCTTACGGGTCGAGTTGGCCTATGTATCAGTATGATGCGCAAAATACCGGGTTTAATGCTGACGAGCAGGGTATCGCACCGCCTTTAAAGGTTGATTGGGTTAAGGGGGGCGAACTAGCCTTATATGAATCGCGCACTCGCCCTGTAATAGCAGACGGGATTGTCTATGTCGGGGAGCGCAGTGGCTCTCGAGGTCAGATGCTGGCAATCTCCTTGTTGACTAAGCAGCACCTATGGGCAGCTGAAGGATTAATAGTCGACGGAGCCCCTGCGCTTGCAAACGGACGGATTTACTTTGGCGCCAGGGATGGCAAGTTCTATGCCCTTGATGCCAAGACCGGGCAGAATATCTGGTCTATCAGTGCTGCACCAACTACTTCGCCGGTAATTTTTGCCGACCGGATATACTTTGGTGCGGCAAATGGTGATATTTACGCTCTGAATACGGCAACCGGCGAAAAATTATGGTCGATTAACCGGTCCGGCATTAAGTCGATGCCGGCGGTGACCAATGATGCGTTGTTTGTTGGCGGTAACG
>NZ_JBTSLF010000051.1:0-15998 GCF_054640775.1 Candidatus Aquicultor sp.
GATTTTATGAGGAGCAAAGTTGAAAGCAGGATCGGTAAGCTTGCGGACAGTGAGCAGATAACCAGTGAGAATATTAAGGATACGCCCATATTCACAGTAAAAGTGGAAGGTCCAGATCGTCGAAGAATCCGCGGGATTGCCGCTATCACGGTTGAAGAACTCCGGACTTATATTAATAAAGAGCAACGGCGAGAACAGACCCCGCGCGAGGACAGGATTGTTATGAGGCAGATTGGCGTACCGACAACGCCACGGTCAAGCCAGAGTTTCCAATCGATCAAACTCTCGTTAGCATTTTTATCGCCCGTGCTTCTGGCGATCATGCTTGCTTTTATGGTTGAAAACATTGACCGCCCAGGCAGCAAACGCAGCTCAAAGTAGGTGAGCGAGGATTTGCCATATGCCAACGTCTATCGTTCTCATTATCCCCAAGTGGTGTGATAAGTGGAACCCAAGGTAGCACGGTTGAATTCTGCCAGATGGGCGAAAGATCTTGCCGGCTATTATTGAGTTAGAGGAAGTTGTGCGTAGTTATGGGTGCCCAAACCAATGGTTATATAACAACTAACAATAATCAGGAGAGAGAGCGAAAACTCATCTATGGCCTTTTTATCGTATTGAGCGGCGTTCTTGTTGCCCTTGCGGTTTATGGCATGGGGTATCTTGGCCTCCTGGTGCCGGCTACCTTTTTAGCCGTCGCCTATAGCAAACGCATGAAATGGGAGACTCCTTTAAAAGTATATCTCGCTATTTTGTTCTTAGTACCAAAAGCACCCTACAAGATGCTCGGCGGTTTACCTATTGAACTCGATCCGAGTAGGCTTTTTCTGGTGCTTATACTGTTTTTATGGGTATCCATGCTTCTTGTTAACCCCGCTCTTAAAATCAGGAAAACAGGGATAGAGGCGCCGCTCTTCGGTTTATTTGCCATCTTGGTAATATCTGTGGCGGTCAATCTTGATTCGTTTTCGTATCAGGAAGTACCAAGCGCTTTAAAAGCGATCTTGTTATTTGTTATCTATATTTTCATTTTCTATTTGCTAACATCCATTGTCAGAGATTATCCAGCTACCAAATCGCTTGCCAGATGGCTGGTTTCATTAACGATATTTATTAGCGTATTTGCCATCATAGAGCGCTTTACGGGCTACAACCCGTTCAAGCATATCCATGAGTTCTTACCGTTTTTAAATGTCGATATGACCGAGGCAACCAAAGAAATGACTCGTGGAGAATTGAGGGTATCCGGCCCCGCCGACCACCCTATCGCCCTTGCCGCGCTACTGACGATGTTTTTACCATTACTACTTTATTTCTTTTATCAAGCGGAGTCTCTACTCAAAAAGTCTTGGTATGCACTTGGCATTATCGCTACTTTAACTGCAGCATTTTTCACAATATCTGCCACGGCTCTTGTGGGAGTTATAGTGGTAATACTCTCTCAATTATTCTTAAATCCACGCAGGGGGTTAACGCTTCTTATTATCGTTGTGATATTTGCGTTATGTGCGGGAATGTTTTTTGGCGCGAATTTTAAAGAGCTGACCGACAGGGTTTCTTATAAACATATTGTCAGTAGCGAGGTTGGCAACAATGAGGGACGATTAACTGACTACCCGCGAGTGTTGCAGAAATTCGCAGAAAAACCCCTGTTTGGGATGGGGTTCGGCACATTCGATCCAGAGAGATATTTTTACCTGGACAATCAATACCTCGGGTTTATCGTTGAAACCGGTGTGGTCGGGATACTAGCCTTTCTATGGTTGTTGTACTCATTGATTAAAAGTTTTAGGGGGTTTGCCTTGAAGGCAGAGCCAGGTGTGGGAGAGCTGGTATCGTCGTTACTATCCAGTGTGTTGGTGTTTGCGGCTGTATGCTTCACGTTTGACACTTTTGGTTTTGCCGATGTTGTCTATGCCTTTTTTATAATAGCCGGGTTAGGGTCTGCCCTGGTTATCAGCTTTAGAGACAAAACTCTGGATGCCCAATAAACAGCATGGTGTTACCGGTAATATGTGCCCTAGCTCCCTCAAATTCCCCCAGTAGCGTGGTAAACATAGAAACCGGCAAAATCTATGTCTAGAGCAGCTACTGGTCCTAGAAATATCGAATGAAAGAAGTTGTTGAATATGGGATGGAGAATTGCTATTAAGTTAGCAGGTATAGGCTTTGAAGTGTTTGCGGGGCTAAGCCTGCTGGTTCTCTTTACAGAGCCACAATTTGCCCAGGACCAGGTAGTTGTCAGGGCTATACCGTACTCTTTTCTGGCGATGTCAGGGCTGGGTGTCATTGGCACAAGGCAGTGGGGCAGGCATATGGTTATCGCGGTTAGCTTTGTCGGGCTTATGCTTGAGCTTCGCGAGATAAGCGGGGGACTCGACATCAAAGATGTGATCGAGACACTGATTTTCATCTCGGCACTGGTGTTTTTTACCCGGGAAAAGGTAGGGGAGCAGTTTAGAGGACAACTTCAGGAGGATGACTTTAATAAATTATCTGGCACCCAGTAAAGTTACACTATCCGACCTGATTCTAATTACCAGATTTATTGAAGATTCCCGGAAGCTTATTATAGATTCTAGCCCGCTGCTTTTTTCTGAGGTAGTTTACCAGGTCTTCCTCTAATACTATGCGCTCCCGAGAGAAGAGACCCGATAGGTAGCCGGTGAAGGCCAATATCCCGCCGATTAGAAACGGGAACTCGGCCATCAGTTTGATCGACCTGATGACCATAAAATCAAACGGGTATCCGATAAGGTAAGAGACTTTTCCTTGAACGTACTTTCCTTTCAGGATATTGCCGGCTCCCAGTGTCATCGGCTTAAGGTGAATGATTTGGATATCATCGAAGTTTGCCGTCTCCCAGCCGGCACGCTGCGCCTCGAGTTCATCTATGGTATCCCACGACGGAATCTCCCGTACCGGTTGGATATCAAGGTAGCATTCCCGCCGGTAAACTTTTGTGTAGCCGGGCACATGGTTTCTCGGGATTTTTTCGGCGGTAAGGCGTCCTACGTGATAGCTCCAACCCAATCCACCTGCAATACCCAAGCCCTCGTTTTCAGCGAATTTTTTAAATAACCTCTCGAAGTAATCCGGCTCGAATGCCACATCGGCATCGAGATTGACCACAAAATCGTACTTCAGTGGGTCGATATCCCGGGCTGCGTAACTGAATGCCCGGATGCCCCCGTATCCGACATCGCGGGTAGGGCTGCTGTGTCGTTTGAGCAAGCGAATGAAATCAGCCCTAGCCAGGTATCCCTCGACAACGGCGCATGTATCATCAGTCGAGCCATCATCCACGATTATCCACGATGATGGTGGAATCGTTTGACTTAGGACAGATTCGATTGTCTTAGCGATGAATTTCCCCTCATTCTTAACGGGAGTAATGATGATGTAGTTTATAATGTGATTCATGCTCTCTCCTTTACGGACGATGCTTAGGTAGTTCTGCTCCCGATGCCACCATTTTTATCAACTCTTTCCCGCTCTGGTAATATAAGCGACCCATTTGCGATACGTCATCGGAGGGTTTGACTATTGATAAGGCTAGAAAAAGGGTGCTCCGGTTGATTAGATATATGAGGCTTGCAATGTCGAACATAAGGGCCTTAAATCTACTAAAGTGTTTATAGCTGAACTGGCGTCTTGCCCTTAAGTGTTGGGTGTAAAGCTGAAGGTTTGCCTTTGTTTTCCCCATGAAATGGGTAAATACGGCATCCGGATAATAGACAATACGCCAACCGTTTTGCCGCATGCGATAGCACCAATCGACCTCTTCGGCATAGAGAAAAAACGACTCATCCAGCATACCGACCTGCTCTATGGCTGCCCGGTCAACCATCATAATCGCTCCGGTGATCCAATCGACACCTAAGGGTTTACCGTATGCGCTCTCGCCGAGGACGACCTCACCGAGCCTTCGAGATAGCTGTGGCGCAATCTTATGCATGAAGAGTGCTTCGAACAACTGGCCCGTTATGGCAGGGAATCGTCTGATTGAGTACTGCAAGCTGCCATCTCTATTAAGGAGCTTACCCCCAACAATTCCTATACCGGGGTTGTTGCGAATAAATCCTACTAAATTCTCGATTGCATGGCCGATAACCAAGGTGTCGGGATTCTGTATGAGCACATACTGGCCTTTCGCCAGACGTATACCCTGATTATTGGCCCTCGCAAAGCCGATGTTATCTTTGTTTTCTAGGTATCTGACAGCGGGAAAGCCAGACTTTGCTTTTTTAAGGCTATCATCGTGAGAGTCGTTATCTACTACTATTATCTCATGCTCGAAATCGAGCTTAGATTCATGTATTGACCGCAAGCAGTCAACCAGCATATCTGCGCTATTGTAATTAACAAGAACTATACTTAACAGCATACTCATCCAATTCGAAGTTTAGTAGCCACCACAAAAAGTAAGGATCCGATTTAGGCCGCCCAGTTTCTTGTTACTTTAGTTAGGTAACCGACCAATTCAGTTTTAGTTGATGCAGAGTGTGTAATAGTACTGTCCTTGAAATTTCTTATTACCTCTGCCAGATTTGAAAGATCAGCCACGTAGGCATAGCCATGCTCCTGCATCCAATAAGCAAATGAAGCCTGGTGGTCATCGATTGCTTCGCCGAATTGGCTTAACCGGGGGACCACAATAGGTACCTTCCCGCTCCTGATACATTCTAAAATCGTGCCGGCGCCGGCATGGGCTATTACTACAGATGATTCCTTCATCAACGCTTCAACCTGATCGAAGGGCAGGAACTCGGACCACTGGCAATGACGGGGCCGGTAGTCGGATGACCCCAGCTGTATATATGCGTGCTCTTTTTCAAGCCCACAATACTCATCAACTGCCTGTATCAATCTATTGAACTGGAATTGATCCGACCCGACGGTTACAAAAATCATAAAACCCGTCCTCTATATTCCGCTTTCGGTAAAGTTTTAGTCAGCTCAGGCCATTGAACAAGGAATTTATCGGCGACAGGATATATAAGACGACCGCTAAGAGATAATTCGGATGTCCTTGCTATCGATTCAATATAGATGGTTCTAATGCCGTAAAGCTTTGCGGCATAAAAGAAGGGTATGGCAACCCCGGAACCGGTCGAGATTATGGTCTGCGGTCTTAGCTCTCTGATAATCCGTAGTGCCAGCCAGAAGTTTCTAAAGAGATTTTTAACGTTTCTTGTTGTAGGATAAAACGCGGTGATTACACGCTCATTTGCAAGCAGCGACTCGACCACCTCTCTATCAAACGTGACCCACCATCGGTCATATTGCTCCCAGTATTCGCGGAGACTAAACAGCTCGTAAAGATGCCCACCGGATGAGCACACAAGGAGTATGCGCACGTTTTCCTCCACTTATGGTAAGAAGCAAAAACTCGTCTTATAGAATCCCATACCTAACCTCGCCGGTTACTAAACACGACCGGAGACTTTGTTGCGCTTGCCACACAGGTCCTCCTGTAAATAGCTACTTGAAGGTAGTAATTCCGGCCATTCTAATCGCCCTTTCGAGCGATAAGGTATTGCTCTGCCGTTTAACTTACTACTTGGTTAAGCTGAGGGGTTATAGCTTGCCTACGGTACGAGATGCACCAAAGGATGCATGGCTACCAGCAAGATTGCGGTCTATGGGATGATATGCATCATGCTTGCCGACCGGGCCCCACACCGGCTAGCTTTCTCTGGGTACGCGCACCTACTGGAACAGGTTGGATAACATACGCATATCGTTGACATAAATAATCCCTATGATAAGGTATATGAGAACCATGCCCCTAGTAAAACCATATCAGAGACGTAAACAAATTTGCCATCACAAGCCTTTTAAATAAGGTAGTCTCCAGCAAGGATAGGAGTGTTGTATGCAAAAAACGAAACTGCAACGAAAACCAATTAGCTTAACAGGGAGGGCGACAAAAATCTTAGGCTTATCACAATACAAACCACGGCATCTTT
This sequence comes from Candidatus Aquicultor sp., assembly GCF_054640775.1. Taxonomy (NCBI): domain Bacteria; kingdom Bacillati; phylum Actinomycetota; class Candidatus Aquicultoria; order Candidatus Aquicultorales; family Candidatus Aquicultoraceae; genus Candidatus Aquicultor; species Candidatus Aquicultor sp. Next base: position 5,973 of record NZ_JBTSLF010000051.1, read on the forward strand.
CTAAAAAGGTAAATCGTAAAGTACTTATGACTGCTAGTGCTTTACTACTTATCATTCAGTTGACAGTACCTATGCTAAGTCTTACCCCCGGCAACTACATGGGAACGGCAATTGCCGGAAGCAGGCCGGTTAGCGGCGTATGGTTCCCGGCATTCTTTAATCAGAATATCGACTGGAGCGGACATCTAAATGATCTAAAGAACAAGGGCGTTACTGATTATTATGTCGATACGGGCAACATGGGGGCTTCACGTTTTGGTAGCACACTTGTCAGTAACGATTCTACTTACGTGGACAAAGTTGTAGCAGGCAAACCTAGCGGAATGCGCCTACACTTGTGGCACCAGAATTTCTACATCGATTCAGGGTCGAGTAGCTACAGTACTTTGCAGAGTAAGGATGCGTTTGTACGTGACGCCGCAGGCACACCTAATGCACACTTTATTGACCCAGCTAACGACTATGCCATGAACCTGGATAAGCAGGTTACCATGGAGATGCTGACTAAATATGCTGGTAGGGTGGATGGTTATCATTTTGACTACATACGTTATCCCGGTAATGATACGGGATACACCGCAGCAGCACGCGCTAAATTTCAAGCCAAGTATGGCACGGTGGCTAATTGGCCGAGTGACGTACGTCCCGGGGGGTCAAGATACGGTCAGTTCGTCGACTTTAAGACCAGCCTGGTAACAGCACATGTGGCCGACGTATCTGCTGCAATACGTGCGAAGTATCCAAACATTCAGATTTCGGCGGCGGTATTTCCCGATATTAATAACTGCCGTAATAACATTAGCCAAGACTGGCCTACATGGAAGTCTTACATCAACGTATTTGTCAACATGACCTATGTTGATCCATCGGGCAACAGCTGGTTTAGCAAGGTTACCCAGCAGAATGTTCAACTTTCAGCACCTAATGCACAATACACCGGTATTGGTGTTTTCGGTGAGCCGGGACATATTTCTAATTCAACCAGTAATATGTTAACTCAAGCCAAGGCTGCGATCGGCTATGGTTCGCAGGGCGTCGTTGTCTGGGATGATGAGGCTCAGTTCTCTAATGAAGTTGCGCCCCAGCTTAAGAGCTATTTGGATGCAAACTATGGAACAGAGCCTGCACCTGCACCAATGCCAACACCAACACCAACGCCAACAGAACCAACGGTCAAGGGTAATTTAGCTCAGGGCAAGGGCGTATGGACTTCATCAGTTGAAGCCGGTGGGTATGAGAGCGAAAAGGCTGTAGATGGCGACATGTCCACGTATTGGAGTTCGCAGTACAGTGATCCCCAATCCTATATCGTAGATTTAGGTTCCGCCACAGACATAGGTAAGGTCGTATTGAAGTGGGAAACCGCATATGCGAAGAATTATGAAATAAGGGTCTCCAACGATACAAGTAGCTGGAAGATGGTAGCATCTGTTACCAATAGTGACGGAAATATAGATACCGTCACCCTACCGGTAGGAACTAATGCTCGCTATGTATCTATGCATGGAACCCAAAGAGCGACAGGGTGGGGTTACGCACTTTGGGAGTTTGAAGTCTATGCCCCAGACAACACAACGACAACGCCGGTCCCCGGCACTGGCACGACGCCAGATACGAGCACAACTCCACCGGGTGACAGCACGACGACCCCACCTGTAGTAACTCTACCTACAGATACAGCGCCACCTGCGGATACCACTCCGCCAGTGGCAGACCCAACTACGCCACCTGCTGCGCCCGATACGCAGGCGCCGGTGACGACCTTTGACGACCCGCTGGGGACTGCGATTCTCACGGGCACGGAGAAGCTGATCAAGGGCACGACTATGGATGACGTCGCCGTTAAAAAAGTCGAACTCACGATACAGCGTGGCGATGGCGATTACTGGACCGGCAGCGACTGGTCGAAGACCGCGGTGTGGATGCCCGCCGATATAAAATCAGGGGACGGTACTAAGATTGCCGCCTGGACGTATTTGTGGCAGCTCGTCTGGAGCGACAACCTGCCGTACACCATTAAGGCGCGCGGCATAGATACGGCCGGAAACGTCGAGGGCACCGCGTTTGTTGCCGTACGAGTCGATAACGTCGCCCCGAAAGGAACAATTACGATAGACGCGGATTCGAAGTTCACCAACAAGAAACCAGTTACCGTAACGAATTCGATAGATGGCGCATCCAAGATGAGGTTTATGGTCGACGATTCGACCTGGACCCCGTGGGAAGATTATGCAGGTACCAAAGCACTCGAACTCACGAATCAACCCGGCATCAAGACCGTTGTTGGCCAGTTTTCAGATGGCGCCAACACCTACGAAACGAGCGACACGATAGCATATCTGGATGCCCCGCTAGCGGGGATTACCGACATCAAGAGTCTCGTGACCTACCCGGAAGGGTGGAACATGATCACGGTGCCCGCTGATGGGGCCAACTTAGAGACGCCGCTCTATACCTATAGCACGGCCGATAACGCCTATCAGAAAGTAGATACGCCGCTTGCCGGCATGGCCTGCTGGGCGTACTTCAACCAGCCGGTAACCGTACCGGTGTTACTCAAATCGATTGATACATACAACGTATTACTGCAGCCCGGCTGGAATATGGTCGGCAATCCGTTTGATACTGCGGTAACGCTGCCATCCGGCTACATGGCATACATCTATAACCCGTCCACCGGAGACTACGAGACTTCGACCTCGATCCCAGAAGGGGGCGGGGCGTACATTAACTCTCCCGATGCCAGGACGCTGACGTTATCGAGGTAATCGGTAACGACGTACTATCCAGGCGGCCGCTTACAAGCGGCCGCCTCTTTATGTGCGCCCGGCATGGGCACATCACTTGGGGGTGAAAGTCCCCTGCGGGTCCCGGTGGTGGAAACCGCTAGCGAAAGGCAAGGGTGTCTACCGTGAGGTAGAATCTGCAGGAGCCCGGAGGGCGTATGGGGAGCCGAAAGCAAAATCCCGTACCGACCGAACAGAAATCGCATATGAGGCTGGTAAAGGTGGGTGAGCCTGCATAACAAGGCAAAGCCCGTAGCCACCAAAACCTTTATCAGTAGATGCGGCGGGAATGGGAGGAAAGTTACGTGCTCTTACCCGGGGAGGTCTCACTATCTGTCCAATAGGGACTAGGCTCTTCTGTAAAGAGAGTCGAGGGATGGTGAGAAGTCAGCAGAGGTCATACTAGGTGCTTTTGCACTGAAGGACCGAACGTGAAAGTGGGTCGATTAACGTGAACGAGTTCATGGACGGCAAACGGCAGAAAATCTCGCAGGAGAACTACGGTGTACGTGGCACGGGTGAAGCCTACGCTACCACGCCCGTAGGGCATCAGCCGCCCGTGGTACCACACGAAGAAACGACCAAAGAGGAAGATATCTTTAAGAGAATCCTTGAGAAGAAAAACCTGCGCTCCTCATTAAAACGAGTCAAAGAAAACAAAGGCGCTCCCGGAGTCGATTCCATGAAGACAGAAGAACTCAAAGAAAAGGATAAAGCAGCTCACCAGGCGAAGTGGCGGAATCTCTGTTAAAGAGACGCTCTGGCGCCTGAATCAATTCTTGCGTGGCTGGAGCGCCTACTTTTCGGTAGCGCGGGCAGCTACTCTCTTTAAAGAGCTTGATAAATGGATACGAAGAAGGCTTCGGTGCGTTATGTGGAAGCAGTGGAAACGACCACGGACCAGATTACGTGAGCTTAGGAATCGGGGTCTGACAGGATGGGTGGCCTATGCTGCGTTCTCGCGAAAAGGCCCCTGGCGTATGTCTAAATCACCTGCGCTTCAGCAAGCGATCCCCAACTCTTTCCTTGAATCCGCAGGTCTCATTAGCCTTCATGCACGATATCTGAAACTTAATGCTTCACGAACCGCCGGATGCATTTAAAGCACGTCCGGTGGTGTAGGAGGACGGGGGACGTGAGTCCCCCTCCTACCTGATTTTTTATGGCCGATCTTCAGAGCCGACCGTATATACCCCACGTGGTATGACATGGCGTTTTTCCTTCGCAAAAACAGGCAAACACGACCTATTTTCCTTGCTAAAGCACTCTATTTCTGTTAATCTGAACTTGTTTAGGCAGGCTAAAAAGGCGTTAACACAGAGGTTATTCATCACCCCTGTCAGGTTTGCTTGCCTAAACACCAAAATTGCGCTTCCTGACGGGGGTGCCCCATTTTTAAAGTCATCGAATATGATTTTAAAAATAGGGCAGAGGTTTTTCAGTTTTTGTGTATCGATTGAAAAAGACGGTTGTAACGTCATGGATATGGAGAGTTGCAAGTTCTATTATGGAGCTTAATCCTGGAAGGCGAAAAACAGCTTTATTGATAACCTTCGGGCTGATCATCTTAGCAATAGTCCTCGCGCTGGTTGCCCCGGAAGAAAAAACTCTAGGAAACTACATCAGACTAATCTACATACACGCGGCGGTAACCTGGGTCGGCATGGCCATGTTTGCGATCTCGGGATTGCTCGGCCTTTTTTATTTTGCCGGCCTTCTCACCCGAAGCGGACGACTTGCCGAGAAGACCAGCAGCATCCTTGCCATATCATCAGCAAGCCAGTCGACAGCGGTTCTATTTTGGTTCACCCATATTACTATCGGGGCGTATGCAGCTTCGCTTACCTGGGGCGGTAGGTGGTGGACCGAGCCTCGCCTGCGGGTCTCGTCTATTATTCTTTTAATGGCTGTTGTTGCGTATCTACTCAGGTTGGTAACAGAGAGCAAGTCATTGCAAGCCGGTATAAACCTCGGATTGCCCGTTGTATCGGTGTTACTGCTTACAATGACCGGTAAACTCGTACATCCCAATAATGCTTTTGCGAATTCCGATTCCTCGCAGATAAAGCTATTCGCCGGTCTCATCACGCTGGTATTTGTCCCGGTTGCGATCAATGTCACACGGCTCTTTATCGCAGGGCTCAAGGATAAAGAGGCGAGAATTAAGTTAGTGAGCTAAAGCTAAGTGGGCGCCCGGAGGCAGACCTGTAATTGCCTATAGGAGCAGTGTCCCGGCCAGGGTTTACGATTGACCTGACCAGCTTTCATATATATGCTACAAAGCATAGTAGATATAGTAGTAAAAGGTGTGGAATGCTCCGCGGGCCGGTCGTCGGCGGGGCACGGAGATAGAATTTGGAGGGAGACTTAGATGGTTGATAGCAAAAGCAAGACAAGGTTGCTTATCGTTACCGGCATCCTTCTTGTCGTCATCGGCGTTATGATCTGGCAATCGCTGGGCTCGGGCGCATCGGTATCTTACTATAAGGCTATAGCCGAAGTGACGCGCGACTCGTCCTTTGTCGGCAAAAACATAAATGTCGGCGGTCAGGTTAAAGAGGGCTCAGTTGTGACTAAGGGGCATACCTGCACGTTTACGATTTTCGATCAGAACAACAAGAATCTAGAGATGACGGTTGAGTATTCCAAGCAGCTGCCGTCGACCTTCGGCCCGGGCATTAACGTCGTGGCGGAAGGAAAGCTGCTTTCAAAGGGCAAGATCGTCGCTAACAGCGTTATTACTAAGTGCCCTTCAAAGTATGATAAAGAGAAGAAACCAGGAGGAAAATAGCTTATGCGTGTAATTGGCTTGCTCGCCCTTCTTGTGGCGATAGTAATTTCACTTTACTCGGCCTATAGTTTTTATCTGGGCAACAAAGCTAAACCGCGAAAAGGGGAACAGCAACAGCGATTGGGCAGCCTGGGTATGGTCTGGCAGTTCGTAAGTGTGACCTTTGCAGGTCTCACCCTGCTTCTTGCGTTTATCAACAACGACTTTTCGTTTGGCTACGTCGCGCAGAATTCGGCTCCATCCATGAGCGTATTCTATAGGATAGCCGCATTTTGGGCCGGCCATGAAGGCTCGCTTCTCTTGTGGCTCTGGATGCTTGCCGGATATACAGCGGTCCTTGCATTCTCAAATATGAAGAAGAACGACAGCTTAAAATCGCAAGCGCTCAATATTTCAAACTACGTCCAGCTTTTCCTGACAATTACGATCATCGTTGCGACCAACCCGTTTAAAGGCCCTATCCCCGAGATGAACGGGATGGGCGCCGGCATGAACCCGCTTTTGATGCACTGGGCGATGGTTCTTCATCCACCGACGCTTTTCATGGGATACGCGGGTATGACCATACCTTTTGCATTTGCAATCGCGGCGCTTATTAATAAGGACGCATCGCGCGCCTGGGTCGACCGTGCGTATAAGTGGACGCTCTTTGGGTGGCTGTTCCTAACGATTGGAATATTTTTGGGGGCCCTCTGGGCTTACGTCGTTCTCGGGTGGGGCGGCTACTGGGGCTGGGACCCGGTGGAGAACGCTTCAATTCTGCCATGGCTCACCGGCACCGCGCTCTTACATACCTTCACCATGTACCGCCGCAGGGGCGGCATGAAGGTATGGGCGGTATGGCTTGCTTCGCTCTCGTTTATCATGGTCATTATGGCTACATTCATTACACGTTCGGGCCTGTTGTCTGCGGTATCGGTGCACTCATTTCCCGAAATCAGATGGGACCTTACCTTCCTATTCGGCGGCCTCATGCTCACCGTCGTCATCTTGACGGCATACCTTGCGAATACTCGCCGCAAAGAACTTGAGGCGCAGGAGTTCTTTCAGGACTTTTTCTCACGGCATTTTACCTATTACTTGAACAATGTGGCGCTTACCGTCTTTACCTTTATCATCCTTGGCGCAACGGTAATTCCGGCGTTCGTAGGCGCCACGGTTGGCGCCAGTTTCTATAATGCACTTGCCAAACCGCTTGGCGCGGTCTATTTATTGCTCATCGTCATCTGCCCGTTCCTTGGCTGGACCAAGACGGAGCCGGGCAAGCTACTTAAACATCTCGCCATACCGGCGGTATCTGCGGTAGTGCTCGCCGTCCCGCTCTATCTGTTTGGCGGCACCGTCTTTAACTTCGCCGAGACCCTCAACGGCTCGGTTAGTTTTATGGATACCCTTGGACAGGTCTATAACTTTATCCTTCTTGTCGTGCCGATATTCGCCATCGTGGCGGTACTTGAACTTTTCTATATCACCGCAAGCGCCAGGGCCAAGGGCCGTGGCGTCGGGTTCTTCACGGGTCTCGTTGCGCTCTTTAGGTTCAATCGCAGCACGGCTGGAGGATTTGTAGGCCACCTCGGCATCGCGATAATGATGTTCGGCATCGCGGGCTCACAACTCTACGTGCAGGATATCCCGGCGACGATTAAAAACCAGCCCGGCCAGGTCGTCCAGGTTAGTAACTATGAGTTGACGTTCAAAGGGATCAAAGAATCGCAGAAACCGGGCGAGTATATCGCTAACGCGATCTTTGACATGAAGAACCGCTCGACCGGCAAATTTATGGGCCAGGTGGCGCCGGAATTTATCTACCACGAACTGCAGCAGAATCAAACGACAAAAGCGGCCATTCACTATGAGCCCTTCAGAGATATCTTCGTTGTCTTTAACGGCACAGACCAATCGACCGGCGACCTTTCCCTCAACATTAAGGTAAATCCACTGATATCGTTCGTATGGATCGGAAGCTTTCTTCTTGCCTTGGGTACCATGGTTTCGATGTGGCCGAAGGCGGTTGCCGTGACCGAAGAGGCCGAGGACGAAGTGGATGCGAAAAAGCCGAAGAAAAAAGTCGCAGGCAAGCGCAAAGAAGCATTAGCGGGGGCCGAATAAGCTGTTTATGAAACAAGTAGTGGAGCCTTTGGAAAAAGAAAGAGAAGGGGATGCTTTGAGCGTGCCCCCCGAGGTCGAGGTAAAGAACCTCTCAAAAGTATTCGGGAAACGAAAAGTTCTCGACAACATATCCTTTGAGTTAGAAAGGGGTGGCTTTCTCTCGCTGTTTGGACCAAACGGCGCGGGTAAGACCACGCTCATCAAAATCATCGCAACGCTTGTCGCACCCACCAGCGGGGAGGTTCGCCTTGCCGGCATCGACCCGCAGAAGAACTCGGCGGCCATACGGGCCAAAATCGGGCTTATCTCGCACAGCCCGCTGCTGTATCTTGACCTAAGCGCTGAAGAAAACCTGCGCTTTTACGGTGCGATGTACGGCGTCGAGGACTGCGATGCGCGAATCGACGAGCTTTTGGACCAGGTGGAGCTGGGCCACCGGCGCTACGACCTGGTGCGCACATATTCCAAGGGTATGACCCAACGTCTTGCGATCGCACGTGCCCTTCTTCACAAACCATCGGTGCTTTTCCTGGATGAGCCGCATACCGGTCTCGACCCACATGCCGTCGATATTCTCGAGAGCCTTATCGACAGCATCCGCAAGGACCACACCTTTATTATGATCACGCACAACATCGACCGCGGGGTCTCTCTATGCTCTAAAGCGATGATTCTTTATAACGGACAGATTGTTTTCTACCAGGATAAAAACGAGCTCGATATCGACATGTTTAAAAGCATCTACCAGCAGCGCGTAAGGGGTGATTCGTAATGTCGGGCGGTCGCCAGATCGGCGCGATCATCAAAAAGGATATCATCGCCGAGCTTAGAACTAAAGAGATGGTCGTCTCCATGTTCCTGTTCGTGCTGCTTATCATGGTAGCGTTTCACTTCGGGTTCGGCACGACGACCGATTTTAACCCCTTTGCCGGCGGTCTGATATGGATCGCGTTTTTGTTTACGTCGCTCTTAGGCTTAAACCGCTCCTTCGTCCACGAAAAGGATGAGGGGTGCCTCGAAGGGTTGCTTCTCTCGCCGGTAGACAGACCGAACATCTTCTTCGGCAAGATGATAGGCAACTTCATATTTTTAACGATTGTCGAGGTCATCGCGGTGCCACTCTACCTGGTGATGCTCAACCTTTCGATAAAGGGGTCAGTCCCGATGTTTATCCTGGCGATCGTCTTAAGCAACATTGGGATATGCGTCGTCGGGACGCTGCTTTCAACGATATCGATCAACACGAAAATGAGGGATATGCTGCTGCCGCTTATTTACCTGCCGCTTAGCTCGCCGATTCTTATCTCCGCCGTGACTGCGACCAACGGGATAATGGGCGGCGTAACGGGTGAAAAGTTCGCTCCCGTGGTGAGCGCAATGAAAATATTAGCGGCGTATGATATAATGTTCTTGCTGGTAGCATATGCTCTTTACGATTTTGTGATAGGGGAATGATTATGAAAAAGGCGACTACTATATTGTTAGGCATTGGAAGCGTCCTGTTACTTACCGGCATCGCGTTTGCGTTTCTTGTCGCACCTATCGCTATCGATCCCAACACAAACCAAGAGGTGCTTCACCAGAAGATACTCTATTTCCACGTGCCGGTTGCCGAAACATCGCTCTTATCGTTTATCCTTGCGGCGATATTCGGGGCGCTGTTTCTTTACAAGAGGGAGCGCAAATACGATTTCTTAAGCCTTGCCGCGGTCGAGCTCGGCTTTTTATATGGACTGCTCGTTGAGATGACCGGCATTCTATGGGACAAAGCGGCCTGGGGCGTGTGGTGGCAGTGGGATTCTAGACTTACAACATATTTCATTCTGATGCTCATGTATGCAGGGTACTTTGTCATGCGCTCGTCGATCAGCGAGGAGAGCACCAAAGCCCGCTTTAGTGCGGTCTACTCCATCATCGCCGCGGTCAACGTTCCGCTGACGTTTTTCGCCATCAGGCTTATCCCGTCGATACATCCGGTGATCTTCGATTCGTCAGGGGCAGGCCTCGAAGGGCCGCTTCTCGTGGCGTTTCTGGTCTCGATGTTCGGTATGACGTTCTTTTACGTGTCGCTTCTCTTAACGCGGTATCAGATGTTTGGGGTAAGCGAGGAACTCGATATTTTGAAGAACCAAATTGGAGGTTAGTACTATGAAGGAGCAATTGCCATACGTAGTTGGCGTCTATATGGGAATCTGGGTGGGGCTTCTCGGATACGTGTTCATAGTCAACAACAAGCTTTCGGGTCTTAAAAAAGAACTCGGCGCCCTTAATAAGGCCGTCGAAAAAAAGAACAAGTAATAGACTCCCAAAAAGTTCTTATCAGGTTTGCTTTTAGTTTGG
>NZ_JBTSLF010000052.1:0-13368 GCF_054640775.1 Candidatus Aquicultor sp.
CGGTCATTACCGTATTCAGTACGAAAGGCGGCGTTGGTAAGACGGTTCTTTCTACGAATATCGCCACTTCGATCGCACAGCGCACGGATTATAAGGTGGTGTTGGTCGATCTTGACCTGCAGTTCGGGGATGTGGGGATAGCTATGGGCTTAAGCCCTGAAAGAACCATGCTTGAGTTTGCCGACCATCTTGTAGAAATCGATGATGAGAAAATCGACGAGCTGCTTGTAAAGCATGAGAGCGGTGTGAACGTGCTGCTCGCGCCAAAAAACCCCGAATCGGCCGATCTTATCTCCGGCGAGTGCGTGGGTTCGATCATGTCGGCGCTCAGGAATTATGCGGATTTCATCATCGTCGATACTCCTGCATCGTTTAACGACAACGTGCTTGCTGTATTGGACACGACAGATGAGATATGCATAGTGCTTACCATGGACATGCCGGGCGTCAAGAATATAAAACTTTGCCTGAGGACACTGGGTGACCTGCGGTATTCGCGTGAAAAGCAGCGCCTGGTGATAAACCGTGTCGAGAGCAATGTCGGCCTGAAGGTAAGCGAGATAGAGAAAGTCCTCGGGATGCGCTCTATCGCGAGGATAGAGTCGGATAAGGCGGTGCCTCTTGCGGTCAACAAAGGGGTGCCCGTCGTGGTCGACGCGCCAAAACTTCCTGTTAGTAAAGAACTCGAAGATCTGGCGCTCTTCTATGTAGGCAAGTACCAACCCGACTGGGTTGACCTGCGCAAGATCAGCTAGGGCAGCTAAGGCGCAGAGAAAGATTTTGCTGAAGGCCGGGGGCCGACAGCTGATTGGTCTTAAGAAAGGATTGGTAACACATGTCACTTCATCAACGGCTTAACGAGGCGAGGGCCGCCGCGGAGGTACCTGAAGTTCCAAGACGACAGATCCTCGATGAGATAAACAAGCGGATTCATCACCAGCTGATCGAGGCGCTCGGCCCCGAGCTTTACGATAGGGCGACGAGCAGCGATGAGTTGAGGATAAAGGTAGAGAACCGGCTGAAGGATTTGATCTCAATCGAGCCGACCCAGATCTCACCGGCCGAGAAAAAACGGCTCATCGATGAGATAACGAACGATGTCCTCGGGTACGGCCCGCTCGACCAGTTTCTTAGGGACCCGGAAGTAACCGAGATCATGATCAACGGCGCCGAGACGATTTACATCGAGCGTTTCGGAAAGATAGAGCTTTCCAAAGAAAAATTCCTGGACGACATGCACCTTCGCAGGATTATCGACAAAATCGTCGCGCAGGTGGGGAGGCGCATCGATGAGAGCGTGCCGATGGTCGATGCGAGGCTGCAGGATGGCTCCCGTGTTAACGCGATTATCCCCCCGCTTGCGATAGGCGGACCGACATTGACGATTCGAAAGTTCTCAGCCGATCCGTTTAAGGTCGAGGATTTGATCAACTTCGGTACGATAACGCCGAAGGTCGCGATGTTTATCGAGGCGTGCGTTCGCGGTCGCTTGAACGTTATCGTTTCCGGCGGTACCGGTTCGGGAAAGACGACGACGCTTAACGTGCTCTCATCCTTTATCCCGACAGACGAGAGGATTCTCACCATCGAGGATGCGGTTGAGCTGCAGCTTCATCAGGACCACGTTATACAGCTCGAGTCGCGTCCGGCGAATATCGAGGGGAAAGGCGAGGTGGCAATCCGCGACCTTGTTAGAAACGCTCTTCGTATGAGGCCGGACCGTATAGTTGTCGGCGAGGTCAGGGGTGGTGAGGCGCTTGATATGTTGCAGGCGATGAATACCGGTCACGACGGCTCGCTCTCTACGGTGCACGCCAATGCCCCGCGTGACGTGCTCTCGAGGCTTGAGACCATGGTATTGATGAGCGGTATGGAGCTACCCATCAAGGCGATCAGGGAGCAGTGCTCCTCGGCCATCGATCTCATTATCCAACAGGCGCGCCTTCGCGACGGCACCCGCCGCATTACGCATATAACCGAAGTGCAGGGCATGGAGGGCGATATCATTACGTTGCAAGACCTCTTCCTCTTCGATTTTTCTATGGGTCTTGATGAGAGCGGTAAGTTTAAGGGCAAGCTCAAATCAACCGGTATCCGCCCGAAATTTACCCAGCGGTTGCAAGACCAGGGTATATCGCTTCCGGCTGAGGTCTTCCAGTTCGAGTATATCGGAAGGGGAATGGCGTCATGATGAAGTGGATTCTCGGCCTTTATTTTACGGGGTTTTTCTTCTTCGCATTCGCGATGCTCCTGATACGGTCGCCGATTCGCAAATTCTTCGGGCGGCAGGTTGAGAAGTATATTAAGTTTACGAAAACCGACGACGAGCCGCAGGTATCGGCACGTTTAGCCCTTATAAAGTTTATCGATATTATCTCACCGCTAATCAGCGGCAAGTCATTTGCGATGAACCTGCAAAATATGATCGACCGGGCGGGGATACCGTTAAGGGCATCCGAGTTTGTCTTTTTCCACGGGTTGGCCGTGGTGGCGGCGATGGTAATAGGATATACGCTTGCGGGACCCATCGGCGTGATAGGGCTGACGGCTATCGCTATCGGGCTTCCGGTTTTCGGGCTAAAACACGTAAAACGCAAGCGGGAGAAGAGATTTCACGAGCAGCTCCCCGACACATTGTCGCTAATAGCGGGCGCTTTGAAAGCGGGGTATAGCTTTTTGCAGGCGGTCGATATGACGGTGAAAGAGACGTCGCCGCCGATGTCGGTTGAGTTTAACCGGGTGCTCACCGAGGCCAGGTTGGGTCTTCCCGTCGAGCAGGCCCTTGATAATATGGCAACACGTATGGATAGCAACAACTTTAACTGGACGGTTATGGCCGTCAAGATCCAGCGTGAAGTCGGCGGTAACTTGGCGGAGATACTTGAGATTCTGGCGGATACCATAAGAGAGCGCGACCGGGTTTCGCGGCAGATAGACGTGCTTACGGCCGAAGGGCGGCTCTCGGCGCTGATACTGTTTATACTACCGTTTGCCGTAGCGCTGCTTCTCGCGATAATCAATCCCGGCTATTTAATGCTTTTATTCAATCACCCGCTGGGTTTAGCGATGTTGGTGGTCGCGGCCTTGATGCTTGTCGCGGGTGGGTTCTGGCTGAAGAAAGTCGTAAATGTCGAGGTATAACCGGTAAGGGAGGAAATACGATGATAACCATTGTCTTGATGCTATCGCTTATATCGCTGTTCACATCCGTATTCCTGATCAGCATGTCTGCGACCGTAGCTACAAGCAACAGGATGTCGGTGAAAAGCTCGCTAAAGAAACTGGATATTTACGGAGACGTCTCCGCGGTTGAGGACGAGCTGTCCGAGCCATTTTTAAACAGGATTATCATGCCCTTTATGAAGACCTGTATGGGGATCGGCAAGAGGCTTACACCGGCAGGCTTTTTGGAAAACATCAGGCACAGGCTGGTTCTCGCCGGGATGTCCAGGGATTTTGATACCGATAGATTTCTGTCATATAAAGGGTTTTGCTTGCTCGGGAGCGCCGCGCTGGCGGTTGTATTTATCACGTTTTCCGGAAGAAGCGCCGCCCAGGTATTGCTTAGCGTGCTATTTGTCGGATTGTCTTTCTTCCTGCCGGATATCTGGTTGAGCCGAAAGATGGCGGCACGGCAAAAGGGGATAAAACTCGCCCTACCTGATACGCTTGATCTCTTAACTATTAGCGTCGAGGCGGGCCTAGGCTTTGATGCAGCGCTACACAAAGTGGTAAGAAATACTACGGGGCCGCTCTCGGAGGAGTTTTACCGCCTGCTTCAAGAGGTACAGCTCGGCACGTCACGCGGCGAAGCATTTAGAAATCTGGGGGAGCGTACTCAAGTCGACGAACTCGGCTCATTTATCCTGGCCATGCTTCAAGCGGAGGTTTTCGGTATCAGCATCGGAAAAGTCCTGAGAATCCAGGCGAAAGAGTTACGAATCAAGCGCCGCCAGCGCGCCGAGGAAATGGCCCAGAAAGCGCCGGTAAAGATAATATTCCCGCTGGTAATTTGCATATTTCCGGCGATTCTCGTGGTTATCATGGGCCCGGCAGTCATCCAGATCTATGAATCGATTCTTAAATCGCTTTAAAGCAGCGAGTAGCGAATGGCGATTAGCGATTGGGTGTGGGTCGAGAGAGTGGGTTTTAGTTCATGAAGAATTCGAACAGGGTTTCGGCCACTACCTGGGCGCCGTGTTTGTTAAGGTGGACGCCGTCTGCGGTGAGGTGGAACTCCTTATTAGGTTCTTCTTCGACCAACTTTTCCAACCGGCTCTTAAATGCGCGGTTGACATCGATAAGCTGGCATCCTTTGGCTTCGGCCAAATCCCGTATAGCATCGTTTACCAGCGCGAGCTTCTCGACGATATCGGCGCTCAGGGCGCCCTCAACCGATGTTGTCGTGCAGAGCGCGACATTCTGGATGTCTCCCCTGATCGCATCTATGAGGCTCGTGTAATTGCTCTTGAAGTGCTCGACCAGATGGCGGTAGGCATGTGACCTGCGATCCGGCCCTTCCATGGAGAGGCGGGTCATAATAATCGACTCGTAAAACACATCGTTGATCCCGACGAGGACCACCACCCAATCCGGTCCAAGCGTAAGAACATCGTCCTCAACACGGCGGACAAGGTCGTCGACCATGTCACCGTCTCTGCCCGCGTTTACGAAGTCGAAGCGGTTGTCGATTGAATGCTCGGCGAATAACTTTTTCAGCGCGTTTATATAGTTGCTGCCAAGGTTAGCTTTGGTTATGCTATCCCCGAAGAATACTACTATCTGCTCGTCATCCAGCTTCATGGTGGTTCCTATCTAATATATTGGTGCGTTTGTAAAGAATTTTCCACTTTTACGAGTATTGTAAGCATCCCGTCACGGTAACACAATTTCCGCTGTAATGGGTATATACTCGCCTGAGTAGTGTGATTTTGCGCTTGGCTATATCGTGTGATATACTGGCGCATAGTCAGGGAAGCTGGTGAAAGTCCAGCGCGAGCCCGTCACTGTAACCGGGAAGTAAGCCACGGTATGCCACTGGTTTCGTTCGAAACTGGGAAGGCGTTGGTAAACGTTAGATCCGGAAGCCAGGAGACCTGCACATTCACGTAACGACCACTCTCGAGGCCTGGGGTGGATACTAAGAGTCGTAACGGCGTTAGTAATCCCGGTTATCAAGTGGCCGGGATTTTTGTATTTTGGGGAGATACCAGCTTAAGGGGCTAAGGGACGATCATGAAAAGACGGTTGGCCGTTATTTTGGCCGCGTTGGCAGCTGTCGCGATAACTCCGGCGCCTGCGTTTGCGATGCACATCTCCGAGGGGATACTCCCCTTACCATGGGCCGGTTTGTGGTTCGTGGTGGCGTTGCCGTTTGTGATTAAAGGTATCTCTGAGATCAAGAAGAGCAGTGAGCGGATAGCGGCATTCGTTCCCCTTGTGGGTATGGTGTCGGCGGCCGTTTTTATTGTTTCCGCCATGCCGGTACCGGTGCCGACCGCCGGTACATGTTCGCATCCGGCCGGAACAGGGCTTGCGGCGATTTTAATAGGGCCGTTTGCCACTGTGGTTGCCGCGTCGGTAGCTCTCTTGATACAAGCCCTGTTCATGGCACATGGGGGCTTAAGCACCTGGGGTGCAAACCTCTTTTCGATGGGCATCGTCGGGACGTTCTCCGGTTATCTGGTATTTAAGGTATTCGTAAAGTTGCGGGCTCCATTGCCGGTTGCGGCATTTCTCGCAGGCTTGCTCTCCGATTGGGCGACCTACGCGACCACATCGTTTGAGCTGGCTTCGGGACTGGCCGGCAAGGCATCATTTATCACGTTATTTAAGGCGATATTTATCGCGTTTATTCCAACACAGCTTCCTCTCGGAATTTTGGAAGGATTTGCCGCCGCAGGGTTTTTCACCTATGTCCTTAAGCGCAGGCCGGATATTCTGACAAAGCTCGGTATAATTGCTAGTAAACCGATTGTTCAGGAGGGTGAGGTTTATGAAGAGGCCGCTTACTAAAAGTGCCGTGAGCGTCCTGTACGCAGCGGGAGCCACATGGCCGGGAGTCGATGAATCTGTTGTCGAGCGTTATGCAAGCCAAGCCGGGCATCCTGCAACCAAGCCCCTTATCGATACCGATCAGGGAGACCTTCTTTTGTTTGTATTCCTGCTGGCAGGCCTTGTGGCGGGTTTTATTATTGGATATTACTGGCGAGCCTTGTTCAAAGGCAGAATCCCAGAATCTAAAATGCGGCAATCTGAATATAGAGTCCAGATTCCAGGGGCCGGAATTCGGAATGAAGAGCAAGGAACACACGCGGAAACTATAGTGCATATGCTTCAGCCGGGCGCAGAGGAAAGCGAATCCGCTGGATTTGATGGTGGAGCAGGATATGAGAAGTAGTAGCATTGAACTCTTCTCGGATTATTTTGCGCAATCGGAGAATGTGTTTACGGCGATCGATGCGCGCGTCAAGCTGGTCTTCATAAGTATAGCGCTAGCGCTTGTCCTTATAGGTCACAGCATCGCCGTTTTACTGATAGTGCCGGTTCTCTCAATGGGGGCGCTTATTTCGGTAAGAATCCCGCCCAAAACGATTCTTGCGCGACTTGCCGGGTCGCTGTTGATGGCCGCAATAATTTTTATCCTGCAGGCATTCGTTTACGGGAACACGCCGTTTCATGTACTTCACGTTGGAGGCCTTCATCTGGTAATGTACCGGGAAGGGATCGGTCGGGGAATGCTCATCGCGGGCAGGGTGCTCGCGGGCACATCGCTCATGATACTATTCAGCATGACCACGCCTATCAACAAGATTCTCGGGGCGTTGAAGTATTTCCGGGTACCCGACGGATGGCTTGAAGTCACGGCATTCACATACCGGTATATTTTTGTTTTTATAGAAGAAGCGCAGAGCATCATGGATTCACAGCGATTGCGACTGGGCTACAGCGGCGTCAGGACGGGGCTGAGATCGTGGGGCACGCTGGTCGGGTCGTTGTTTACCAGGGTGTACGACCAGGCAAATGCGACGCATGAGGCGATGATCATCCGAGGGTATAACGGCACGCTACACATAAAGCTGCCGGATCACATTGCGCCGCGAGATACAAGCGCGGGTCTTTTGCTGGCAGTCGTG
Organism: Candidatus Aquicultor sp.; assembly: GCF_054640775.1. NCBI lineage: Bacteria > Bacillati > Actinomycetota > Candidatus Aquicultoria > Candidatus Aquicultorales > Candidatus Aquicultoraceae > Candidatus Aquicultor > Candidatus Aquicultor sp. The sequence continues at coordinate 7,137 of NZ_JBTSLF010000052.1, forward strand.
TTGCTGATTATGGCGCTGGCAGGTTTCTATTGGGGGTAGGTTGTGCCGTATTTAGAGATACAAAACATCTCATACAGATATGAAGACGGAACAAATGCGCTTGACGATGTCTCGATATCTATTACAAAGGGTGAGTTTGCCGGGCTCCTTGCCTCAAACGGCGGCGGCAAGACCACCTTGCTCAAAACCATTGTCGGCCTGATCGAGCCGGCGACTGGCGCAATCCTTCTCAACGGCAAACCACTCAGCAAATTGCGCCGTAAGGAACTTTCGACTACGATCGGACTGGTGTTTCAAAATCCCAACGACCAGCTTTTTGCCTCGACCGTGGAAGAAGATATCGCCTTTGGCCCTAAAAACATAGGGCTAAGCGATGATGAAGTCGAGGAGCGGGTGAGAACTTCGTTAGACCTGGTCGACCTTACTCACCTTGCGAAAAAACCCATCCACCACTTAAGTTTCGGCCAGCAGAAACGCGCCTGCATCGCGGGTGTTCTCGCGATGCGACCGGATATTCTCTTACTCGATGAGCCGACGGCGGGACTCGACCCCAAAAGCGAGTCCAACCTGTTGCATGTCCTGGGCAGGTTAAACAAGGAGGCCGGGGTCACCGTTATTATCGCAACGCATATGGTCGACCTCATGCCGCTTTTTGTCGATCACATCTACGTTTTAAAGGACGGCAAGCTGTCGATCGAAGGCACGCCCGAAGCGGTGTTTTCCAGCACTGAAGTCATGGAAGAAGTGGATTTGAGGCTGCCCTATATAACCTATCTGGTCGAGGAGCTAAAGCATAAAGACCACCTACCGCTGGACGAACTTCCCCTCACAATAAAAGACGCCAGGAGCAAGCTGGTATCGCTTATCCAGGAAGATATTCTCGAAGCGCATAGCAAAGAAGAGATATTTTAGCATAGAACCGCTAAATTATTACATTTAGGATTGATAATTTGTGAACAAGTACTAGCGTTGGCAAGCACAATGCGGTAATTTATATATAGCTATTAGTCACATTAATTACTAACCGGAATTAATGCATACGGCAAGCGAGGAGGGAATCTTTTGAAACTAGAAAAAGAGAACAACAAGAACTGGATGAGCATTCTGGTACTTTTCCTTCTGGCGGCCCTCGCGAGTTTTATGATTGCAGGTTGCTCGGGAGGTGGCGCAGAGAAAAGCGCAAGTGAAGGGGAAGAAGGTTCGGGGATAGCCAAACAGGAAGAAGCCCAGGAATCACGGGTAAAAGACGTTAAGGACGCTTCGCAGCTCTATATCGACAACTGCGGCGCTTGCCACGGGCACGATGGAAGCGGCACCGTCGGCCCCTCTATCAAAGCGATGGCGCTTACCATCGAGAAGATCAAGCAGCAGATCGAGATCGGCACCAAAAGCGGCCAGGATGTCGTAATGCCGGCGTTTAAGGGCGGAGAACTTTCTGATGAGCAGATCAATATCATCGCCAGCTACGTAAAAGACAAACTAAAGTAAGCCTCAAGGGGCAATTATTTCTGGATAGCAGCGAATAGTAAAATAGTAAATTACGAAAAGACGTAGGACGGAGCCAAGCTCCGTCCTGCTTTTATGTGCGCTACAGGCTTCGGCAACAAGCCGTTCCGCCTCACGGTTACGCCAGCTCGTAAACGGGAAAATCTTGATGGAGAGCTGCGAGTTAGGAGAAGCCCGTGTATCTAGTGGATTCGTCGGTTATTCTAAAATGGTTTCTGTCGGATGAAGAGGCGGCCGATAAGGCGGCAAGATTATACAGGTCGATGGTGGCGGGTGAGACGGAGCTAGGCACCGATAGCTCCGCAATACATGAAGTGGCCAATGTGCTGTACGCTAAAGCGGGTTTTGATGCGCTGCGGGTCATGGAAGCGGTCGCACAGATTTTTAACGATGGCCTGGTGCTCATCAGCTCTGACGAGAAATCGCTGGTTGATGCTATAAAGATAGGCTTGATCAAGAAGATCGGAACGCACGACGCTGTCTTGATTACAGCCTCCATAAAAAGCAAATCGATGTTGATGACGGCCGACCATTATCTTTTCAAGGTCGCCCAAGAATTTACCGATGCCAGATTACTGCAAGATATGGGGTGATTTTGGGAATAGACTGGATAGAAGTAGTGCTTTAAGTCCTTTAGGTATTCGATGTAGGGGTGATAGTATGGCTAAGAAGCTCGTTTCAGGCATCATAGGGTTGCTTCCGCTTCCGTTAACCCTGGTAACCGTTGCAAATAGCGAAAATGTTCCCGACATATTCACATGCACATGGATTGGGGTTCTATGTACCGACCCGCTCTATGTCGGCGTCGGCATCAACGCTTCTAATTACGCGCACTCTCTGATAGAGGATAATGGCGAATTTACCGTTAATATCATGGAGGAGGGCTTCGAGAGGGAAATCGATCTTCTTGGGAGGTTGTCCGGACGGGATGTCGATAAGTTCGAGCAGGCGCGCCTCACTGCGGCTCCTGCAAAAGAGGTTAAGGCGCCGACCGTACTTGAGGCCTCGATCAGCATCGAGTGCAAAGTCCAGGAAGTTCTACGCTTGGGCACCCATGACTTCTACGTCGGTCGCGTCGTGGCAACTCACGTTGAAGAGCTGGTTCTCAAGGATGATAAGCTTAACGTTGAAGCCCTCAGACCGATCGTTTTCGCGGCCGACGCATACTGGGCACTCGGGCGAAAAATAGGCCAAATGGGTGAGACCGGTCGGTTGCGCGCCGGCTAGAAATTTGATACATTAGCCTTACTGCCAGCAATAATATCTGCGTTGACCGTTAAATTCCGCCAGGATACGCTGATATATACCTTCTTGATTAAAAAATAGCAAATTACTATTGACAAAAATACCCCTGGGGGGTATAAATAAACAAAAAGGAGTGATTGGTTGATGTCAGAGAATATCGTTAATATAAGTGACGCTCAATTTGATTCCGAGGTATTGAAATCGGATAAGCCGGTAATAGTCGATTTTTGGGCTCCCTGGTGCGGGCCGTGCAAGATGGTCGGACCACGGCTCGAGGAGATCGCTAAAGAGTACGATGGAAAGGTAAAGATCGCCAAGATCAACGTCGACGATGAGCGCGAGTGGGCCGGTAAGTTCGGCGTAATGAGCATCCCAACCCTTATGCTTTTCAAAGACGGGCAGGCGGCAGGCCAGATTATCGGCGCAGTTCCGAAAGAAGAAATCATCCGCCAGTTCGGCCTTTAAATTTAGTTTAAGCCGGTCCTACCGGTACGATTGGAGGTAACATGCCAACTTATCAGTTCTTTTGCGACGATTGCGGCAAAGACTATGAATTTTTCTTAATGAGGATGGTCCGCGATACAGACAAAGTATGCCCTAGCTGTGGGGGCGCCAATGTGCGCCAGGTCTATCGCGATTTCTTCGGATATACAGCAACAGGTCGAGCGGCCAGCGGCGGCGGTTGCGGAACCGGCGGCTTTAGCTGAGGAGGATAAGCACACTCGGGCCGGAGGCCGGAGTGATGACATAAACCCCGCGCAAGCGGGGGCTGGGAATATTTAAGGCCCTCTTAGGAGGGCCTTTGTTGTTAAGCATACTTACCGAACATGAATATCCGCACTAAGCGAGTTGTGCTATACTGTGCCTGCCAACGGTATCATGGTATACTATGGTGTGTAGCAAGCAGTATTCATCAAGGTAGGTTTGATGAAAGGAGATTATTTTGTCGGAAAGAAAGACCGTATTAAAAGTACTAGGAATCGTTGCCGTAATCGGGCTCTTGCTTATTTTAGTCGCGGGCTGCGGGGGCAATGCAGCCACCGAGAGCAAGCCGGACCAACAGGTCAACGTACAGCAGAACTCGACACAGCAGACCGTTGTGAAAGGACCGCGGGTGCTGTTGTTCTCGGCAACCTGGTGACCGTCCTGCAAAAAGATAAAGCCGCTAGTTGAGCAGGCTAAAAACGAGTACGAGAGTAAAGTCCCGTTTGATCTTTATGATGTAGATAATCAGGCCAACGCCGATATGGCCAACAAATACGGCGCACAATACATCCCGACACTTGTGTTCATCGATAAAACCGGAAACGTCGTGGACAAGATTGTCGGCGAGACGAGCAAAGAAAAACTAGACCAGAGCATTAAGAAGCTCATTGATTGATAGTATTCAGAAAATAGAGAGGTGAGGGCATGGCAGATTATAATCGTGAGGAAGAGGCCAAACGTATTATAACGAGGCTGAAAAGGCTTGAGGGCCAACTTCGTGGTCTCCAGCGATTAGTCGAAATGGGTGAGGATTGCGAAAGCGTGCTCACGCAATTTGCGGCGGCGAAAGGGGCGTTTCAGCGGGTAGGTGAGATTATTCTAGCCAGCACGATTCGTAATTGTGTTGAAAAGGAATCTAACGACAAGGCCCCCTCCGAGAGCATTGAATCGGCCATTGCTCTTTTTGAGCAGTACGTTAGACATCTCCAGTAGTGATTTGTTCTATAAGACAAAGAATAGAATAGCTGCGGCGGTCATCGCGATGACAGTGATGATGGCGATACTATTAGTTAGGAGACCATTTACGTGGTTTCCTAATATTTTCTTGTTGTTTGCGATAAGCGTGATCACTATCAGTAGCGCCGGCGTGATGATGCCGACTATTACCTGTGAGTAATAAAGCGCTTGGATAGGGCTTATATTAACAAAATCGATCCCCGTTCCGATCAGGACCGATAAGACAAGGATGCCGTAGAAACCGGGCGCGCGCCTGGCACGTAGGCTTAATCCCTCGGGCCAATCAAAGAGTTCGGCGACAACGTAGGCGGTTGAGCCGGCCAGCACCGGTATCGCCAATAATCCCGAGGCGATGATACCTATAGCAAAAAGCAGGGTGCTTGCGCTCCCCGCGATGGGCTTGAGCGCCTCCGCAGCCTGCGCCGCCGTCTCTATGTTGGCGATGCCGGCTTGGTGAAGGGTCGCAGCTGTCGTCAAGATGATGAAATAGAACACGATATTGGCAAACAAAAAGCCGAAATCGACCTCGATAAGGCGCTCGCGAAGCATCTTTTGAGAGAATCGTTGGCGCTTTTCGGCCTTGAGCTCCTCGATTTCCTGTGAGGTCTGCCAAAAAAATAAGTATGGGCTTACGGTCGTACCGAATACCGCAACCAGCGCAGTGAGGTGCGCCTTGTCAAAGTTAAGGGTCGGAATAAACGTGTGACGCAGGGCTTGCGACCAATCCGGATGGGCGTAAAACCCGGCGAGTATATATGTTACCAATACGAGCAGGACCCACTTTAGATATCGCTCAAATAGCTTGTAGCTCACGAATATCTCGATAACTGCCGTAAAAAAGGCGATTACTATGACAAGAACGGCAATCCGCAGCCTGGGCACCAGAAGGTTGATGGCAGAAGCCATACCTGCAAGGTCGGCGCCGATCGTCACAATGTTCGATACAAGCAATACGATAACGCTGATTGCCACGACAGGGAGCCCGCAGTTCTCTTTAATCACCCGCGCAAGGCCTTTCCTGGTCACTAGACCGATTTTGGCGGACATGACTTGCACGGCGATGATAAGAGGCAGTGTAAACACGCTCAGCCATAGCAGATCGTATCCTGTGGAGGCGCCGGTTACGGAATAGGTCGATATGCCCGCCGGGTCGTTGTCCGATGCCCCGGTGATGACACCGGGCCCTAAAAACCGCAAAAATGCTCGGATACTATTAACGGCACCCATAGGGATATCTTCCCTCGCTCAGGGAGCGACAAACGCGCAATGAACGCGTTCTGTATAAACAGAGCGGTTAGGCTTGTAAGACCGCGGTTTTAGTGGTATTATCCATCAGGTACCAACCTGTGATGGTTTTGGATATACAGGCAAAAACGGCGTCGATTACGCCGTCGGATTTGCAGAAATCCGAAATTAATGGTAAAATTTTTTTCGCAGTGCGGATGTAGCTCAGTTGGTAGAGCACGACCTTGCCAAGGTCGGGGTCGCGAGTTCGAGTCTCGTCATCCGCTCAATAGTTTGGGAGGGAACTCTTTGGGGAATGTTCTCTCCCATATTTATCAATGGCGACGTGGCCGAGTGGCTTAGGCAATGGTCTGCAAAACCATGTACACCGGTTCGACTCCGGTCGTCGCCTCCAATTCAATAAGGGCGCTTAGCTCAGGGGGAGAGCACTTCCTTGACACGGAAGGGGTCGTTGGTTCAAATCCAACAGTGCCCACCATTGAAATTGAAGCCCCCGGCCACGCGCCGGGGGCTT
>NZ_JBTSLF010000052.1:13378-15942 GCF_054640775.1 Candidatus Aquicultor sp.
AGAGCACTTCCTTGACGCGGAAGGGGCCAGAGGTTCAAATCCTCTAGCGCCCACCCGATTAAGCAGGTAAAACGCAAAAACCACCGGGCAAAAATTCGGCGGTTTTTGCGTTCTTGCTAACATCTGCTAACAAAAATTAGACATGCTCTAAAAAGGAATAGATTGAGGCTTAAAGGTGGATTCAATACGCTCTTCCGTACCCATATCTGTAAGCGGGAGCACGTGACTATAGACTCTTAGCGTGATACTTGTATCTGCGTGACCAAGCAACGTGGGTACATACTTCATTGGTTCCCCATTGGTTAGTAATGCGCTGGCGTAGGAGTGCCTCAGATCGAGCCAAAATCCTGCGACTTGAGAGGTTCTCTTTGTTCTCCTTAACGTCGACGAGCCGGCGCGCTTTGTGCTCGCATAGTGCGGCAACCACAAAAGCCGGAATGATAGCCTTACCCATAGAAAACTAGCAGGCAAACAATCTACCAATCTTCTATACCACAACGTATTATGTGAATTCCAACAATGAGAATGATTGCATATATTGTAACGTTTAATAAGAGCATCTGATCGTCTACGGCCTTACCAAATTCGCTGTATATAAAAACACCACTTTGGTAAAGCTTAAAGCCTGAAAATAGAGCTAGAGCGCCCCCAAACAGCTGTGCAACACAGCCGTCCATCTTTGATGCCAGGAATCGCTTACGCACGCTTTTTCTAGCTGCTCTAGGCTGTACATATGTTTGCTGAGCTGTTTGCGCGCCACCCGTTGTTGGCATGTACATTTGTGGCTGCGCCTGCACTAGCGGCACTCTCTGCGGCAATTGGGATACGTGTTTTGCCGCAATAAGCTCAATTTGTTGACCGGCTAAAAAAGGCTTCGGAAAGTAATCTTTTCCGAGACGCATAGAAATATTACACCATGGGCAATCAGTAAGGTGATTGCCATACCAGTGATATTCATTCTGGGAACATTGTTTTAACTTTACACCTTCAGCCTTCAAAGCGTTAAACCATTCAATTGCTACAGGCCTTTTCGTTGGATCTGCATGGCCCTCAACAAAACATCGGTAAAACAAAACCCTTATCGAAGGCGGAATTATGTTGTATGGAAGCGCGTAACTAGGTGGTTCGATGCCCCTAGTGTCTGTAGCATATGGGAAATGCCCCTTCTTTATCTTTTCCTCGGGGGATGGAGCGTCTTCAACGAGAGGGCCCCTTGCCTGATACGGATGCACACCATTCGCTAAGAACTTGAATATTATGATGGCCAGGGCAAACAGATCTGAGTGGTATCGATCATAATCGTTTGTCTTAAAATCTACACCCATCAATTCAGGAGGCAGGTATTCACCGCTTCCAACCCGAGTGTGATAAGTAATACCTGATGCGCTATCTTTTACCTGGAACGAGTCACAATCAATTATAGATACTAGGGCACTTGGGGATACGAGAATATTGGTTTCCCTTAAGTCTCCGATGCGGTGCCCTTTCTCATGTAACGCCGCAACCGCACTCGCCATATTAAACGCTGCGGTAAACAAGTGCTGCCAGGTAAAGCTTCCACCAAACGCTTTTAACCTATCAGAAGGGTCAAAATATTTGTGGGTTTCCTTAAATATCTTTGTATCGATCAGAGGCATTGTATAGCCAACAAACAGTCTTCTGGCTGGGTCACTATAGAGAACGTCTTCTGGCCAACCAATTGATCGATGTCTCGTATTAGGGGACGGATCATCTGGTGGGTTGTTCACCATGCTTAATACTTTCTGGTGGAGTTCTGCGGTAATTTTTTGCGGATGATAAATTTTTGCACATCTACCATCATTGCCGATAATTTCGTAGATAGCCCCTTCGCCGCCGCTCTTACCAGTACTTTTTAATCCAATTTTGTTGCCCATCAGATCATAAACCGCAAGAATTGGCATTAGTTACGTTCCTTTAGGTAGAATGCCAAGAACTAAGGTTTTATCATCCTCTGAATGCTCGCTGAGCTTATCGGATGCGAGTAAATCATAGATATCCTGGTTGGCCTGTTCAAAATCATCAATCTGCGTGGCATATGTAAAAAGGGGTCTAAAAAAGCCTTCGAATGGTGTGTAGCTATTATCGGCTTTTTTCAATCCAGCTCGTTGGCAGCCATCAGTAAACAGCGCAATACCATTTACTCCGGAGACTGTTGATGTGCTCTTAAGCGACTCCTCCCAATCCTGGCTTGTCAGTGGTGTGACCTCGTTTGTGTATTCGGATTCTCCCGGTCCTGTAATGAGATGAAGACCATTATCCGTGTCAACGACAAGCGCACCATCCCCTATATGAACGGCTGCAACCGCATCCCTAAGGGTAATAGCGACGAGAAGTGTGCACGCTAAATCACGGAGGCTACATTCTTCAGCTTTGGCTCTCTTCTCCAGCGCTCTCCTTGCCGCAGTTACTGCATCTTTCGCTAGGGTTGTAATATCCACACTTTCAGGCGTTGCTTTTATAGCTCGTTCCACACTTTTTACAGCGCTTTTGACTGCTACGTTAGCTCCAATATCAGCTTTTGATGCACTACCAAGCCCGTCTGC
>NZ_JBTSLF010000053.1:0-15921 GCF_054640775.1 Candidatus Aquicultor sp.
ATATGGAAACGGCCAGAGAGCTGCTTAAACAAGGCAAGATTCTCGCGATAAAAGGTGTCGGCGGATACCATCTGGCCTGTGACGCGACGAATGATGATGCGGTCGGGCTGCTTCGCGACCGCAAGAAGCGCGAGGCCAAGCCCTTTGCGTTGATGTGTCGCGATTTGGAGGCGGTAAGGGCGTACTGCGAGGTATCGACCGGTGAAGAGCACCTTTTGACCTCGCCCGCCCGCCCGATTATCCTTCTGAAACGAACTTCCCTGGACGGGCTTACCGATGCCATTGCCCCGGGGCTGGATACGCTTGGAGTTATGCTTCCCTACACGCCGCTCCACTACGGGCTCTTCGATAACGACCTCTCGGTGTTGGTCATGACCAGCGCAAATATTAGCGGTGACCCGTTGATTCTCACCGAGGAGGACGCCTACCGCGAGCTTGGTGATCTTGCAGATATATTTGTCGTGCATAAGCGCGAGATCGTAAACCGGGGCGACGATTCGGTGATCATGCTCTTTAACGGCGGGCCGTATTTTATCCGGCGTGCGAGAGGATACGTTCCTCAGGGGATACGGCTTCCGTGCACCATCGCACCGGTGTTTGCCGCCGGTGGGGATTTAAAAAGTGTATTCGCTTACGGTCGCGAGAAAAAGGCGGTCCTCAGCCAGTATTTCGGCGACCTTGATACCCTTAACAACGTCGAAGCTTACCTGGATGGGGTGCGCTTTTTCGAGGATTTCTTGAAGATCACCCCAGAGAAGGTGGTATGCGACCTGCATCCCGATTATGTGGGTGCGGGGTACGCCGGGCGCTATGCCGGGCGGCTTGATGTGCCGCTTGTAAGAGTGCAGCACCACAAGGCGCATTTCACTTCCGCGATGGTGGATGCGGGGCTCGACGAGAAGGTCTTAGGGGTCGTTTGTGACGGTACCGGTTACGGCGATGATGGCTCGATCTGGGGCTGTGAGGTTTTCCACGGTGATTATGAGAGCATCGATAGGGTTGCTTCCCTTGAGCCGTTTATACAACCGCGTGGCGACGGTGTGGCAAAATATCCGCTGCATATGGCGGCTGTTTTGCTGTATTCTCTCTGGAAGGACGAGAAGAAGCTGCTGCAGATTTTGCCTGAGAGCGCCGATTTGCTCCCGTTTGTTCAGGCCCAGGTCGCGAATAAAAACCTGGGTATACCTTCGTCGAGCGGCGGCCGGCTGTTCGATGCGGCGGCGGCCTTGTGCGGTTTTACCTCCAAATCCACCTACGAGGGCGAGGCCCCGATGTGCATGGAGGCCCTGGCAAGGTCATCGGGTATTATACGGGACGTTAAGCCGTACCAGTTCACTCTCCATGAGGATGGTATGGTGCGCTTATCCTGGCATTTTCTAGATGAGATGGCGGAGGATAAGCGAAGAGGAACGGACCCCGGTGTGCTCGCCGCGCGCTTTCACCGTACCTTTACGACGACGATTAGCGCTATAATTGAAAAGCTGGCCGCATCCTGCGGGACGCGAAAGGTCGTATTCTCGGGCGGGACATTTCAGAACCGCCTTATTATAGCTATACTTGCCGAAGAACTACCGGCAAAAGGAATCGAGCCGTACTTTCACCGCCAAGTACCGACCAACGACGGTGGCTTGGCATTAGGGCAAATTATATTAGCTGGAACATCTCTAGTTACTTTTTAGCAGGAGGAACCATTCATGTGTTTGGCTGTGCCGGCGAAGATTGTTGAGATAGATGAGGCTACGTTCTCTGCGAGCATCGATGTAATGGGCAACATCAGGAAAATCAGCGTAATGCTCACCCCGGAGGCTAAACTTGGCAGCTGGGTGCTTGTGCATGCGGGGCAGGCGATCAATGTCGTCTCGGATGAGGAAGCCCAGGCATCACTCGAGATGTGGGAGGAACTACTGCGTGACGAGCAACAGTTTTAACGTCGCTGCCGGGGTCGTCGATGAGAAAAAATATTTTCACCTGCTGGCCGAGAAGCTGCGGCAGATCGTCGAGCGACCCGTAAGGCTGATGGAGGTCTGCGGCACGCATACCATGGCGATTGGAAAGGCCGGTATGCGCGAGGTGCTACCCCCTGAAGTGGAGCTTATCTCGGGACCCGGGTGCCCCGTATGCGTTACCGCCGATTCTGATATCGACGCCTTCATGCGTCTCGCTAAAGACGAGCGCGTTATCCTGACGACCTACGGTGATATGATCCGGGTGCCGGGGACCGAAGGAAGCCTGGCCGAGCTAAAAGCCCAGGGCGCCGGCGTGCGTGTGGTCTACTCCGCGCTTGAGGCGCTGGATTTTGCCCGCGCTGAGGCTGATAGAGAAGTCGTGTTCTTAGGGATAGGGTTCGAGACGACCGCACCCGCCACAGCGCATGCCATAAAGACGGCAAAAGCCGAGGGTCTCCCCAACTTTAGCATCTATAACCTGCATAAAACCGTCCCCGAAGCATTGCGTGTGCTCCTTGAGGATGAAACGACCACTATCGATGGCTTTATCTTGCCCGGTCATGTGAGTGTCATAATCGGCGAGACCGCATACGCGTTTCTTGTTGAGGAATACGGAATCGCCGGCGCCATCGCCGGGTTCGAGCCGCCGGAGATCATGGCCGCGATTGTAAAATTGGTCAAGGATATCAACGCGGAAACGCCGGTGATCTCAAATCTCTACCGCAAGGCGGTGCGACCGGAAGGCAATGTCGTCGCGCAGAACCTGCTGCAAGAGATCTTTACCCCCGCCGATGCCGAGTGGCGCGGCCTGGGTGTTATCCCTGGAAGCGGGCTTGCGCTGGGCAATAATTACGAGCAGTTCGATGCGGCTCAAAAGTTTGGCATCGAGAAGATACAGGTTAAACTACATCCGGGATGCCGCTGCGGAGAAATCCTAAAAGGGATTATCAAACCGCGGCAATGCCCGCTTTTCGCTAAGCGTTGTACGCCGGAGAATCCGGTCGGGCCGTGCATGGTGTCATCCGAAGGAACATGCGCAGCTTATTTCCTCTATCACGGGGGCGATGCGCATGTCGGATAAGGTTCGCATGGCCCACGGCAGCGGCGGCGAGATGACGGCGCGCCTGATCGAGGAGGTCTTTTTCGAAGCCCTCGGGGGCAATTCAAAAGAGGCCAACGACTCGGCTGTGCTCGAGCTTCCCGGCGGGAAAACCGCGTTTACCACCGATTCGTATGTTATCAGCCCCTTGTTTTTCCCCGGTGGGGATATCGGCAAATTAGCGTTTTGCGGGACCGTAAACGACCTGGCGGCTGCGGGCGCGCGACCCGTTGCGATATCCGCGTCGTTCATCATCGAGGAGGGGATGGATATCGCAGACCTCAAACGAATCGCTACCTCTCTTGGTGATGTATCCCGTGAAACCGGGATTCCGGTTGTAGCCGGCGACACCAAAGTCGTCGACAAGGGGAGCGCCGACAAGGTGTTTATCACGACCGCCGGCATCGGTGTCATTCCTGAGGGGATCGACTATCACCCGCGAAACATCCGGCCGGGCGACATGATAATCGTGAGCGGTACCATCGGTGACCACGGGTACTGTATCACCGCACTGCGTGAAGGTATTGCGATTCAAAGTCCCGTTACGAGCGACTGCCGGCCGCTGCATGGGCTAGTGGCGCTTCTACATCCCATGGTAAGTGAAGTGCGTACCGTTCGAGATGCGACGCGAGGGGGCGTCGGTACGGTGCTTAACGAGTGGGCGCAGCAAAGCGACACCGCTATTCTCATCCACGAAACCATGCTGCCGGTAAAAGACGAGGTAAAGGGCGGTTGCGCTCTGCTGGGCTTTGAGCCCATTTACCTCGCCAACGAAGGCAAGATGTTGTTCGTAGTCTCGTCTACCAAAGCTGACGAGGCGCTTTCTCTGCTACAATCCCATCCCGCAGGAGTTGACGCTGTGGTTATCGGCGAAGTCAAGGCCGGCAAACCGCAGGTGATCATGGAAACCGAATGGGGAACCACGCGGGTTGTTCCCGTCCCTCGGGGAGAGATCCTTCCGCGAATATGCTGATCCTTGGGATTGAGCCCGAGTGGATTGAGCGGGGCGAGGAGCTGTCGCCCCCGGTCGCTTAGGCTCCAAACAAAAGAGCCCCACTTAGCAGTGAAGGCTCTTTTAGTATTCTTTTTGTGCCTACTTTTAGTCGGTGCGTTCTAAAGTTCCTGCAGCATGTTGCAAACCATGCTCGCGGCCTCGGCGCGCGTTGCAAATGCAGATGGCCTAAATGACCCATCGGTGTAACCCTTGATGAAGCCAAGGTCCACTGCTTTTTCAATAAACGACCAGCTCCAGAGACCTGATGTTACGTCTGGGAAGATTGATACGAAGGTCTCTGCGGTTCCGAATTTTCCGGCCTTGATTATCATAACCGCGATCTCTTGGCGTGATATCAGCTGGTTGGGTCTAAATTCACCGCCTGGGTAGCCGGTGATGATATCCAGCTCCGATGCGCGCTGGGTATATCCTTCCGCCCAGTTACCGGCAACATCCGAGAAAGCCGTCTCGGTTGTCGACGGGTGCTCACCGATTGCAAGGATGATTACCTTTGCGAACTCGGCCCTTGTGATGCTGGTATTAGGCCTGAACTCATGATTCGGAAATCCGTTGATCACACCTTTAAGGACCAGGGTTCTGACGCACGGCGCAAACCAATCACTATCCTCGACATCGACCAACGGTATGGTCGATGTACCGGCGATCGTGGTGGAAGTCATACCGGCTACAGTGATACCGGTCGTACCTCCCCCACTGCCCGACTTAGTGGTCGAAGTTGTTGATGGGACGGTAGTTGATGTGGTAGAAGTCGACGATGTTGTAGACGTTGAGCCGGACCCTGAGAACGTATAGACGAACACGCCGGATTCGGTACCGGCGAAGAGTGAGCCGGTCAGAGATGTGCTATTAGTAGCATTGAAGTCCGGTGTGAGCGCAAGCGCGTTAACTTTATTAAGATTTCCGCCTAATTGGTCCCACGACTGCCCGCCATCGGTTGACTTAAAAATCCCGGTAGCGGTGCCCGCGAAGAAGGTATGGTCAGTTAAGTAATGCGGCGAAACTGCGAGAGAGGTGACGGTGGTTTCCAAGCCGCATTTAGCCCAGGTTTTTCCGCCATCGGTCGATTTGAAGACGCCGCTGCTGGCCCCCGCAAACACCGTTCCGCTGCTGTCAGAGGTAGGCGCTATCGCGAACGCAAGCGCAAAGACCGGTGTGTTTATAAGGCTGCGCTGTTCCTCAGGCCACGTGCTCCCACGGTCGGCCGATCTAAATATCCCGTGGTCCGGATCTCCTGCAAGCACTATTTGATCAAGGGCATCCTTCATGTACGTCTTAGAGAGCGTAAGCGCAGAGATCGTGTGTGGGTGTATGCCGCTGTCAGTCCATGTGACACCAGCGTCGGTGGACTTAATAACCCCATTGCCGGTCCCGGCAAAGATTGCACGTCTAATTCAGTCTTTGCCCGGCTGCAATTTTGGAGACACCGCAAACGCGTTTGTGCCACCAATAGTAGCAATGCTCTCGCTCCAATTCATACCAGTATCGGTTGATTCGAAAACCCCGCTGTCCGTACCGGCAAACGCAACCGTTTCCGTACCAGCCGTCCCAAAGTTAGGGGAGAGCGCCAGCGCACGGACAGTACCAGATGTGAGGCTTGTACCGCCCCAACTCTGGCCACCATTTGTAGATTTAAAAACCCCCGTGCCGGTCCCGGCAAAAAGAGTGTTATCGGTCGCGTAGAGCGGCGATATCGCCAGTGACTTTACACTCTTGTTTAGAAGATTGGTGTTTACTTCCGTCCACGAGTTTGTATCGGCGGAAGCGGTTGACAGGAAGGCTACGGCCATCAAGCCTACCAGCATGACAGCTACGATAATTGCCTTGGTCCTGGCGATCCTATTTTTCTCCGTCATTCTGCTATTCCTCCTTTCCTGAGTGATTTTTCTTAAGAGGCTAAATCGAGCAAACTAACAAGATGATGCTTTGGGGTTGCTCGATGGTCTAAACATCAATTCCCCCACTTTGGCATTTTCTCCGAACATTATAGAATTTAAACGCTGTACATAGTTTTCTTTGTAAAGGGAACTATGCGTGATAGGGAATTCATATGGTCTCATGTCCTATTACTTGATGTAGGTAGAGGCGAGCGGTTTAGGGGAAGCAGTAAACGAAGAGGGCTTTGATTAAGCAGTAAGCATCCTAAAGGGTAGGGAAATCTATCATCTTTTCCTAATTCTGCTCAGATATCAGACCTCAATCCAAGCGATGCCCCCAACCTATGCAATTTACACGTTCTACCAGGTAAGAATCCAAATAAAAGTTTGACACCGTAACATGAAGTTAATATAATGGTTACATAACTGAAAACAAAGGCAATGGCGCCAACTGACCGAAAGGTTGTTGGCATTTTTTTGTGGTTACAAATATTGTGATTACGAACATTGCGGTTACCAATATTGTGGCGTAGATTTTGTGGTAGTGTGCAACAGGAGGTGCTGATTTTGGAAGGTAGAAAGTACCGCAGGAACATATCCGGATGCGGTCTGGCCGGCATGATGAGCGAAGACGGCAGGTTGATGAGCGGGGAGCCGATTATCCGCGCAATGGAAGTCCTGCACGATCGTTCAAACGGTCTTGGTGGAGGATTTGCCGCGTATGGCATTTATCCGCATAAAAAAGAATTTTATGCGCTGCATATCATGTACGACGACATAAAGGCCAAAGAGGCCACGGATGTGCTGCTTGATGAGCGGTTTGAAATCGACAGCGAAGAGACCATCCCAACGAGAAAGACCGAGGGGATTGGGAAAAGTCCGCTGCTCTGGCGCTATTTCGTCACCCCGAAAGCGGATAAGTGCACGACCGACACATGCGAAGAGGATTTCGTAATCGATGCGGTCATGCATATCAACGAGAAGGTCGACGGCGCGTTTATCTTCTCGTCCGGCAAGAACATGGGCGCTTTTAAAGCGGTGGGCTTCCCGGAAGACGTGGGCAGGTTCTATCGTCTTGACGAGTACGAGGCCTATACCTGGATCGGTCACGGCAGGTTCCCGACCAACACTCCTGGTTGGTGGGGAGGCGCACATCCGTTCACGATTCTTGACTGGGCGCTCGTCCATAACGGCGAGATTTCCTCATACGGTATCAATAAGCGCTACCTCGAGATGTTCGGATACAAATGCACGATGCTTACCGACACCGAGGTGGGTGCGTATGCGTTTGACCTCCTGTTAAGAAAACATAAGTTACCGGTTGAAATAGCATGCAAGGTGCTCTCCGCCCCGTTCTGGGCCGAGATCGATCGCATGAAAGAAAAGGGCGACCCTATGGCGGACGTCTACGAGAAGCTCAGGATGATCTACGGCGGCATCTTGCTCAACGGGCCGTTCGCATTCATCGTCGGCCACACCAATGGCATGATCGGCCTGGCGGACCGCGTGAAGCTTCGCCCGATGATCGCCGCGAGAAAAGACGACATGCTCTATATCGCAAGCGAGGAAGCGGCGATTCGAGAGATATCACCTGAGCTTGATAGGGTCTGGAACCCGAAGGCCGGCGAGCCGGTCATCGGCCAGCTTAAGAATCCAATTAAGAATGACGGTGTAACAGAGTTGAAGGTTAAGGAGACGGTGGCTTAAATGAAGACATATCAGCTACCCGAAGTAATGATAGAGCGGGACGAGGACAAGTGTATTAATTGCGGCGTGTGCGTCCGCCAGTGCGCGTTCGAGGCGCATAAGTTCGACGAGGAAGGCGAGGTCTACAGCGAGGACGAGAAGTGTGTCGCATGCCAGCGCTGCGTGAGCCTTTGCCCGACGAACGCACTCTATATAAGAGACAACAAACCGTTTGTTAAAGATAACGCCAACTGGACCGCCGAGACCCAGAAATACATCTGGAAACAGGCGGAGACCGGCGGCGTGCTTCTCACCGGTATGGGCAACCCAAAACCGTATCCGATTTACTGGGATCACATCCTGCTGAACGCAAGCCAGGTCACGAACCCGTCGATCGACCCATTGCGCGAGCCGATGGAGCTTCGCACGTACCTGGGAAGCAAACCGGATAACGTTCAGATCAAGATGGTAAACGGCGAGCCGGTCATCGAGACCAAAATCGCACCGAATCTGGTGATGAAGACGCCGATTCTGTTCTCAGCGATGTCGTTCGGCGCCATCAGCCACAACGCGACCATCGCGCTGGCGATGGCTTCAAAAGAACTCGGTACCTATTGGAATACAGGTGAGGGTGGTCTTAACAAGAGCCTGTACGGGTACGGCCCGAACACGATCGTTCAGGTCGCATCCGGCCGATTCGGCGTTCACAGCGAGTATCTCGATACCGCTGCGGCAATCGAGATCAAAATCGGACAGGGCGCCAAGCCGGGTATCGGCGGTCACCTGCCCGGCGAGAAAGTCGGCGAGAGGGTCTCTGTCACCCGGATGATTCCGGTCGGCTCCGACGCTATATCACCGGCCCCACATCATGACATCTACTCGATCGAAGACTTGAGCCAGCTTATCTACAGCCTTAAAGAGGCTACTGAATATACGAAACCGATATCGGTTAAGATATCGGCCGTTCATAACGTGGCGGCTATCGCCAGCGGTGTTGCCCGCGCGGGCGCCGACATCATCGCGGTCGACGGCTTCCGAGGCGGAACCGGGGCGGCCCCGACGATGATTCGCGACAACGTGGGTATCCCAATCGAACTCGCAATCGCGGCGATCGACACCAGGCTTCGCGAGGAAGGAATCCGCAACAAAGCGTCCGTCATAGCAGCGGGCGGTTTCAGGAACTCGGCCGACGTCATCAAAGCCATCGCACTCGGCGCGGACGCCGTCTATCTCGGTACAGCGGCACTGGTCGCAATGGGATGCCATGTCTGCCAGAAGTGTTATACCGGCAAGTGCAACTGGGGTATCGCGACGCAAGACCCGTACCTCGAGAAGCGTCTCAACCCGGAAATAGCGGCACAGCGTCTGTACAATCTTGTACGCGGATGGTCGCATGAGGTATCCGAGATGCTCGGCGGTATGGGTATCAACGCGATCGAATCGCTGCGCGGCAACAGGCTGCACTTGAGAGCAGTCGGTCTATCCAAGGAAGAAATGGACGTTCTCGACATCCAGGTTGCTGGAAGTCCGATGGCGTAGGGGTGGAGGATATCGATGAAGAAAGTTTACGCTAAAGAAGAAGTGTGTATAGGATGCAGATTGTGTGAGGTCTATTGCCGCACCGAGCATTCCAAGTCTAAAAATATAATTAAGGCGCACAAGAAAGAATTTCCACGGCCGATGGCGCGTGTGCTGGTCGAAGAGTTACGGCCGGTCTCGTTTGCGCTACAGTGCCGTCATTGTGACGAGCCGCCGTGCGTCGAGGCATGCATTACGGGTGCTCTCACCAAGGACGAGGATGGAAGAGTCGTCCACGACGAGGCGAAATGCGTCGGATGCTGGACGTGCGTGCTTGTCTGCCCGCACGGTGCACCGCAGCGCGACCTTGAGAAAAGAAAAATCGCCAAGTGCGATTTGTGCCCGGACCGCGCAACACCCGCCTGCGTTGAGATGTGTCCCAACGAGGCGTTAGTTTATGAGGAGAGGTAGGAGATAAGGTGAGCTACGTAATTATCGGCAATTCGGTGGCAGCGGTCGGCGCCATCGAGGCCATACGCAAAGTAGATAAGGAAATCAGGATAACCGTTATTTCGGATGAGCCGTATTCGGTCTATTCACGCCCACTGATCTCCGAGTACCTCGCCGGCCAGGTAAAAGAAGATATGATGGGCTACCGTGACCCGAGTTTCTATGAGAAAAACGGGGTAACGGCGATGCTCGGCAAAAAAGTTACCGCAATCGACCCGGCCAAGAAATCGGTCAAACTCGATGACGGCGAGGAGGTCGCGTACGGCAAGCTTCTCATCGCCACCGGCGGCACCCCGTTCGTCCCACCGATGAAGGGCCTTGAGCTGGGCAGAGTCATGACATTTATTAAAATGGACGACGCAAAGCACATCGAGGAGATGCTGCCTGAGCTAAAACACGTTGTTGTGATCGGCGCCGGTCTCATCGGTTTGAAAGCGGCCGAGAGCCTGCACCACCGGGGCGTAAAAGTCACGGTCGTCGAGCTTGCCAACCGCGTTATGGCTACCGTTTTAGATACCGACGCGGGAGCGATCGTTCAAGGCGCCCTTGAAAAAGCGGGCGTGAATATCATCACCGAAGATACCGTTGAGGAAATTCTCGGCGACAACATGGGCCTGGTCAACGGCGTAAAAATGAAAAGCGGCGAGGCGCTCGACTGCGATGCGGTCATCGTCGCCATCGGCGTCATTCCTAACGCCGGCTTCGCAAAAGAGAGCGGTGTCGAAACCAACCGCGGCATCATCGTCGACGACCACATGAGGACAAACCTGCCGGATATTTACGCCGCGGGCGATGTCACCGAAGGCCCCGATTACTTAAACGGCGGCAACCGCGTTATGCCGATCTGGCCGAACGCCTATATCCAGGGCAAAATCGCCGGATTTAACATGGCCGGAGTCGACCGCGAGTTTGAGGGCGGCCTGGCCGTAAACTCAATCGAACTCTTTGGAGTGCCGGTGGTTACCGCCGGGCTTTCAAATACCGAGTCCGACGACCTCGAGGTTCTCTCGAGCGTCGAGGGCGACACCTATCGCAAGATCGTTTTACGGGGAAGCGTCGTAGTAGGCGCGGTCATGGTCGGCAATATCGATAGGGCGGGCCTTATCACAGGCCTTATCCGCGACAAGATCGATGTCAGCGACATGCGCGATCGCCTTATGGCTACCGACTTCGGGTACATCGACTTCCCGGTTGAGGTAAGGAAAGAAAGGCTGGGTGTATCGTAATGGCGGTAAGCACAAAAGAATTCGTTATAGATGCCAAGGGATTGCACTATCGCGAGCTTAACGAACAAATCAGGGAAGCCGTCAAAAACGGTGAGATCGAAATAAAGCTGGCAAACGTAAACGGACAGCGTTACATCGGCGACGCGATCGATATCCCGGTTAACATTACAATGGATGGCGTGCCCGGGGCCGACCTCGGTGCGTTTATGAACGGCCCGACGATTCACGTTCACGCGAACGCGCAGGACCACGTGGCCAACACCATGAACGAGGGCAAGATCGTTGTCCACGGCGACGCGGGTGATGTTCTCGGCTACGGTATGCGTGGCGGAAAGCTCTTCGTAAGAGGCGACGTCGGCTACCGTGTCGGCATCCACATGAAAGAATACAAAGACAAGGTGCCGGTAATGGTCGTGGGAGGTACGGCGGGTGATTTCTTCGGCGAGTATATGGCCGGCGGTACGTTGATCCTGCTTGGTCTCGATACCGGCAACAATGGCAAAGATCAGGTCGCCGGCAACTATTTCGCAACCGGGATGCACGGCGGCGTTATCTACGTCCGTGGCAAACTCGAGGATTATCAGCTCGGTAAAGAAGTCGCGGTTCTCGAGCTGGACGACAAAGACCGTGAGATCATCAAGAACTACGTCACAGAATTTTCCGAAGAGGTAGGGCTCGATGCAGCCGAGATCCTCAAAGGCGATTTTATTAAGATCAAGGCCGTATCGCACAGGCCGTACGGCAATTTGTACGCATACTAGATTTGAAAGGGTCCGGGGAAAACATGTGGTTGCCCGATTCATCGGGCTTATGCTAAGGGTTCACTAGATGTCATTCTGAGGCTTAAGCCGAAGAATCTCGAATGCACTCACAGTGTTTGCCACTGGCCAGTGTCTAGGAGAAGTTTCACCTGGCTTAGACGAAGGTTTTATCTACTTACCATATTGTTTCTAGTTTCTAATAAGGCCCGTTGCTGCGGTTTGAAGTGTAACGGGTCTCTCTGGTTGTTAGGCGTTAGCCGATACCTTTTATGTATTTAAATTTCTGTTACAATGGCCTAGAAAATAGAGGCGAAGTTATTGAAAACAGCATCTGTAATAACGCAAGACATTACACTAAAAGAGAAACTTCTCATTGATTTGGCAACTCTCGGTTACCGGGTCATGCCCGCAACCACCGAGGGGTCGGACATTATTATCCTCGATTACCGCGACCTGGAAAAGCTTATCGAAAACAACCTTAGCCGCATCGTACTCGTTATTATCAATGACGCCGGAAGCGAGTACGATGCGCTGCTTTCAAGGGTTGATGATGTACTGATCTATCCGTATGAGGTCTCGGAGCTAAGCCTCAGACTTAGACTTGCGCTAATGCGGCGCGGCAACTATGAGTCCGCGACCGCTGCGACTTCCTCCGACAATATCCTCGCCCTCGATGGCATGATTATAAACTTCGACAGCTACGAAGTGGCGATAGACGGCCTACCCCTCGACCTCACCTTTAAAGAATACGAACTACTACGCTGCCTCATCACCAATAGGGGACGCGTCTACACCCGCGACCAGCTCCTAAGCAACGTCTGGGGCTACGACTACTACGGCGGCGCCCGCACCGTAGACGTTCACATACGGCGCCTGCGCGCTAAGTTGGGCCGCCACGAATCCCTTATCGAAACGGTCCGCAACGTCGGGTATCGTTTTAAGAAATAATCCCACCAAGAAACGATGACGTCTTTAATATTTTTACTTATAATCTAACTGTTTTGCCTGTTCATACGCTTGTCGGAGCACCGTTTATTTCAATCGTAATAACAAATTAATCCTGATGTAACATAAACGTAACATTTGAGCTATATAATCCTTTTTAGCTGGTTATTTAGCTGTATAATTAGTTGGTTGACAAGGAAGATTATCGTAAAGGGTGTTTGCCTTTGAAGAAAGATCAAGAATACGTTTTAAAGATCGTCAAAGACAAAGACGTGAAGTTCATCCGTCTTTGGTTTACCGATGTTCTGGGTTTTCTGAAGAGCTTTGCGATTGCCCCCGCCGAGCTTGAGCTGGCGTTTGAAGAGGGTATGGGCTTTGACGGCTCATCGATCGAGGGATTTACACGTATCGAAGAGTCCGACATGATCGCCGTTCCCGATCCCAATACCTTTGCACTGCTTCCCTGGTCGAAAGACGTAAAAGTCGCCCGGATGTTTTGCGATATTCAGACTCCCGACGGCGACCCGTTCGACGGCGACCCACGGTACGTATTAAAGAGGAACCTTAAAAGAGCCGCCGAGATGGGGTACACCATGTACGTCGGACCGGAACTCGAGTTCTTCTACTTCAAGGACAGTAACGGCACCGAAGTGCTGGATAGGGGCGGTTATTTTGACCTCACTCCGCTCGACCTCGCGACCCCATACCGAAGAGAAACGATATTCGCCCTCGAAAGCATGGGTATCACGGTCGAGTACTCCCACCACGAAGTCGCTCCGAGCCAGCATGAAATCGATTTAAGATATGCGGATGCCCTGGCGATGGCGGATAACGTTATGACGTACCGTTTGGCGGTAAAGCAAATCGCACAGGAATCCGGCGTATACGCGACGTTTATGCCGAAGCCCATCTACGGTGAGAACGGCAGCGGCATGCATACCCACCAGTCGCTTTTTAAGGGCGACACCACTGTGTTTTTTGATCCTAAAGACGAGCGCAACCTCTCGAAGGAAGCGAAAAGTTATATCGCCGGCATCCTTAAACATGCGGGTGAAATCACGGTTGTTCTTAATCAATGGGTTAATTCATATAAGAGGCTTGTCCCCGGATACGAGGCGCCGGTATACATCTCATGGAGCCGTCGTAACAGGAGCGCGCTCGTTCGCGTCCCGATGTATAAGCCCGGCAAAGAGACCGCAACGAGAATCGAGCTTAGAAGCCCCGACCCCGCTTGCAACCCATACCTGGCATTCTCGGTGATGCTCGCCGCCGGCCTTGACGGAATCGAGAAGGGCTATGAACTCCCACCCGAGGCGGGCGACAACATCTTTGAGATGACGGCCGAAGAGCGTGAAGCGGCCGGAATCGGAACTTTGCCCGAGGACCTTTACGAAGCGATAAAGATCGCAGAGGGCAGCGCCCTATTGAGGAAAGCCCTCGGAGATCACGTTTATGAGTACTTCTTGAGAAACAAGAAGGCCGACTGGGATGCATATAAAGCCCAGGTCACCGAGTTCGAACTCGGCAAATACCTGCCCATGCTCTAGCATGGGGTATCCACTACAGGGTAATCGGCATTAGATTGCCACAAAATATATCACACGTAACGGAGGAGAAAGCATGACAACGCCTAAAGAAGTATTGGAGTTCGCCAAGAAAAACAATGCTGTCTTTGTGGACCTGAAATTCATTGACCTGCCTGGCGTTTGGCAGCATTTCGCGGTTCCCATCGACGAACTAAGTGAGGAGAGCTTTGAGGATGGTTTCGGATTCGACGGATCATCAATCAGAGGCTGGAAATCAATCCACGCATCCGATATGATCATCCTCCCGGATCCAAGTACCGTTATTATGGACCCATTCAAGAAGTATCCGACAATCAGCCTGATCTGCGATATCGCCGATCCGATCACAAAAGAGCCTTACGATCGCGACCCGCGCTATATTGCGACAAAGGCGGTTAATTACATGAAATCAACCGGTGTCGCCGATACCGCATACTTCGGTCCTGAAGCAGAGTTCTTTATCTTTGACGATGTCAGGTTCGACCAGAATGCTCATGAAGGCTACTACTTCGTCGACTCAGTCGAGGGCACCTGGAACACCGGCGCATACGAAGAGCCGAACCTTGGCTACAAGCCGAGACACAAAGAAGGATATTTCCCGGTACCGCCGACCGATAGCCTTGATGATCTCAGGGCCGACATGGTTACCGTAATGCAGAAGTGCGGTATTTATATCGAGGCTCAGCATCATGAGGTTGCAACCGCCGGCCAGGGCGAGATCGATATGCGGTTCGGACCCATGATCAAAACCGCCGACGATCTCATGCTCTTTAAGTACATCGTAAAGAACGTCGCTGTCCTCAACGGCCGCACCGCGACCTTTATGCCGAAGCCGTTATTCGGCGATAACGGCTCGGGTATGCACACCCACCAGAGCCTCTGGAAAGATGGCAAACCGCTTTTTGCAGGCAACGAGTACGCAGGTATAAGCGAGATGGCGCTCTTCTATATCGGCGGCATCATCAAGCATGCAAAGGCCCTTGCGGCCCTCACCAACCCGACCACGAACTCATACAAGAGGTTGGTTCCGGGCTTTGAGGCTCCGGTCAACTTAGCATATTCGGCAAGGAACCGTTCGGCCTCAATCCGTATCCCGATGTACTCACCATCACCGAAGGCCAAGAGGGTAGAGGTCAGGTTCCCCGATCCTTCATGCAACCCATACATGGCGTTTGCAGCGATGCTGATGGCCGGTCTCGACGGAATCGAAAACAGGATTCACCCGGGAGAGCCGATGGAGAAAGACCTCTATGAGCTTCCGCCGGAAGAGATCGCGAAGATCCCGCAAATGCCAGGCGCATTGGATGAGGCGCTCAACGCACTTGAGAACGATTACCAGTTCTTGCTCAAGGGCAACGTCTTTACCGAGGATGTTATCAGGGCATGGATTCAGTATAAGAGGGATAACGAAGTAGACGCTCTTCGCCTACGTCCGCATCCGCATGAGTTCTACCTCTACTACGATATCTAAAATCGAACGATAGTTCTCACAAGATAGGAAAGAGGCCCGCTTATAAGCGGGCCTCTTTTACTTCTCAGTGTATCATGCAGCGCTAAGTTCGAATCCTATCCGGGGAGCCAAATTGTTCTAATTATGGAAAAATGCCTATACAAAGGCATTTTTTAGTATGTGGAAAAGTTGACCCCGGACCTGATTCGAACTTCGTTCTTAATTCAGTATTAAAACAAGTTAATTGGGGCTCTTTAATTTATGCTAATCAGAGCTTAAATGGCGTTTATCGAGAACAACTTAATCCAAGCAGTTTATTTCCCCCC
>NZ_JBTSLF010000054.1:0-15886 GCF_054640775.1 Candidatus Aquicultor sp.
TCTTCTAATCGCCTCGGTAAGAGGCAGGCTCATATATGCGCTTGAACTACATGATAACCTCACTGAACACATCCTATCAGATGTACCCAAATGCCGGCTTTGTTTAAAGCAAAACGTCAGATCTATTGGTTTTTGTCCTCGGTTGGTTGCTGTGTAATAATGGGAGAAGCTTACACGCAGAGTAACGCATGTAAAGGAAAGGGGCAAAAGTGAAGGCTTCAATAAAAGTAATGGTAGCCGCGGTTGCCTTGGCGTTGGTCATCACCGGCTGTAGTAATAGTGCCGGTGATAACGGCGGCGGTCAGGCACTGCAAAACAAGGCCGTTACGCGAACCTCACCGTCGGCATTCCAGAACCAGCAGTCGCGCCCGGCTTCGGCGTATATGAACACATCCCAACCGTCAAAAGAAGAAACGCTTCCACCGGGCAAGGTCTTGCTTTTCGATCTCGGGCATAAAGAGATATTCAACCCCGATGATGTAAAACCCCTTGGCTACTCGCAGGCACGCGATGCGTTTATCAGGCACGGCTACGCTATGCGAAAGAATAAAAGCGCACTTACCGAGGCCACGTTAAAAGATGTCGATGTGGTGGCTATCATCGGACCTATGGATGTGTTTACCCAGCAAGAGTCTGAAGTACTGGCAAAATTCGTAAGCGGGGGTGGGGATATCTTGCTGACACTTCATATCGCCGATGTTTGTTACCCGCTTGCACAGCGTCTTGGTTTTCAGCTCTCAAGTTCGGTAATCGCTCAAAGTCACGATATCTTCGACGATTCACCGAAAAACCTGGTTGCAACTACCGTAATCAACGACCCGTTGACCGCAGGCGTTGCCAGTGTCGCCGTAAGAAAATCATGGGCGCTTAACCCGACTGCCCAGAACGCGAGGATTGTTGTCGCTACTGCTAAAGACGCATGGGCCGATATAAATCCCGATGACCAGTACGACCAGCAGGAGCCCGCCGGCTCATATGGTATCGTTGGGGCTGCTGAGCTTGGCAAGGGAAGGGTGGTCGTCATAGGTGACGACGCGGTGTTTGATAATAAAACCATGGATATGGCCGGTAACCGTATCCTTTGCAAAAACATCATAGCCTGGTTTGATGCGTCAAAACGATAGTTTAGGGGAATAAACCTCACGGGGTGAATTATTACCAATGGTTATGGAAAACAAACAGTTGATTGATGAGATTAACAAGCTCAACGAAGACCTTAGAAACGAGCATGATCCCACTACCTTGAACACCTACATCGACCGGTATGAGGGGCTTCTAAAAGAAGCGAAGGCAAAATGGCCGAATGTCGGGCGTCTCGGCATAATCCCGACCTCGCGAAGAGTCGGGGATAACGAGCCCGAGATGGCGAGGGAAACTCAGATGGGAATCCTTAAGTCGGCCGCCGGCCAGCTCGCAATCATGGTCAATCGAAAAGCGCACGCTGCGTAAGCGCCATCGTTGATGCCTATAAAAACGAACAAGCAGCCGGTTCGTAGCTCTACGTCTCGAGGTAGAGCTCTCGCTTATTTATCGACGCCATGTTTTTAAGGCGCTCAAGCCCAAAGAGACACGCCTCGAACGCGTCGTTACTTCTGGTCGCGCTTACCCCGACGAGCGAGATGATATCTCCAACCGTGAGTGTGCCAAGTCGCCGTACAAGCAGCACATCGTCAATATTCCACTGGTTGCGCATGTCTTTGACGATTAAGGCGAGTTCTACATCGGCGCCGCCCCCGTTAAAGAAGCGAATTCCTTCGGTGGGTTTGTCCTCGGCAAGGCCTTTTACCACCGCGTAATGAAACAGCAACGAGCCGGAGCCCACTGTCTCTATCTTTGTAAACATCTCTTCGGGGATTATCGGTTCTTCGGTTATTAACTCCATGGTGTTCTCCTCTATCTTAATTTCTTGCGTGTTCTCTCGATTCGCAAATTAATCTCGTACTAGTTTTTAACGAAAGGCCTGGCTATCCAGTGATTCTTGCGCTTGACCGCAAGCTCGAGGCACAGTTCCTCGCAGCAGTAGCACCGGATGCACTTATCATAATCAAATTGCGGATGTTTGTCCTTAATGGTAATCGCCTTACCCGGGCAGCTTTGTTTGCACGTCCCGCAGCCGGTACAGAGGTTCGGTAAAGCAAGGTACGGTTTAGAAGTGGCGATACCCTTGAGCGATTTTACGAGCCACCCGGGCATCCTATCCGACAGTTCGCCCTCGGGCGCTTTAAAATCCTTAAGTAAGATATCTGCAAGCGGTACACCTGTTACCTCTACTGCATCCATCCCGTTAATTAAACCCCGGGCGACAGCGGCGCGGTTCGTGTATACTTCCAACGGGTCCAATCCGATGAGGGTGGAAGCTACAAAATCGAGCGCGACCGAATCGGTTGCGGCCAGCAGTGCTCCGATGTGTTTGGGGTCACCGCCGGAAGGCCCTTCGCCCTCCATGCCGACAACCGCATCCATGATCGAGAGGGCCGGTTTCACCGCAAGGTAAATATCCAGGAGCATATCCGCAAAATCCATCCTATCGGGAACCTTAAGGTGGTATTGCATCTTCTCCATGCCGGGGATGACGCCGAAGAGCACTTTGACGGCGCCGGTAAACTTCATGAAGCTGTGTGTTTTAAGCTTGGGCAGCGTTATGACGATATCCGCATCCCGCACGGCCCTGCCGATGGTAAGGTTGGTGTAGAGCTTGCCGTCGGGGCACTTGACCCTGACGATATCGCGGTCGAATATCACGAGGTCGGTACCGGTTTGTTTACAGAGGTCGCCAAGCTGGGTGGTCTCAAGGATCTTTTTGATCATCTTTGGCGTATTGGGACCGCCGGGGCTATCACCTACGGTTGGGATACCGCCCGCTTCCCGTACAGCGCCGATGACGGCCTCTATGAGCGCCGGATGGGTGGTAACGGCCTTATCGGGCTCTGCGCTTCGCAGCAGGTTCACCTTTAAGAGCACTTTGTCGCCGGGCTTGACGTAGGTTTTAATTCCGCCGAGTGGCTCAAGTACCTGGATGAGCGCCTTGTCGACCTCATCTTTGTTATAAGTCTTGCAGCTGGATAATGATACGATTGGATGTTCGCGTTGTTCCATATAGTTCCTCTGATAGTCTTTCGATATGTTCTGCGATAAAAGTCGTTCGCGCAAGCGCGAGTGACGTTTACCATACTTTATAACTGTCGAGAGTATTTCTCAACAACGAGGAGTTCATAGCAACAGAAAAAGCCCTGCTGATTTCAGCAGGGCTTTCAATATAGCATCGAATGTATGTAAGTTTTAAGCGGCCGGTTCTTCGCCCCTTGCCGGTTTCTCTTCTTTAACTTCGATATGCTCTTTATGCAGCTCTTCTTCCGCCGTAACTCTGCGTTCGGTCGGTACTTTGCGGAGCGTAATCTCTTCTACGACAACCGGCTCTTTTGTTACTCTGATTCTCTCTTCGGTTACCGGTACGGAGATGGTCTCGCCAGGCTGGATCTCACGGGCCTTGTGTGTTTTTTCATACTCGGTTAACGGTTGCTCTGGTATCTTATGCCTTTCAACCTCTACTTTCTCGCCCCGTACTTCCTCGCTGATCGGCTGACGGGTCACCTCTTCTTCCATGGTGACTTTGACTTCGCCGGTTTTTTCCATCTCCTTTTGTACTTTAGCCTTCTCTTCGGTGATTGGGATGGTTATCGGACGGCCGAACCTTTCCCTGCCTTCGATCGGCCTTTGATACATCGTTCCGCCCCAGAATGCGTCTACTTTTTGCATCAGGTCGGGGTCGTCAAGCGTGTTGTAAGCAGGGAAGTTCTTGAGCTGGTCCTGGGTCATATCCAGGTGCACCGACCTGTCCGCATCATCGATGTCCATTTTTCGAAGCGGTACGATTATGTCTTTGTCGCCAAATATGGATGCAAACCAGCCCTGTCCAACAAGAGCGTAGTTAATAGCATCGTTATCGGTATTAACCAGAAGATCTTCTACCACGCCGATTTTGTTTCCATCGCTATCAAAGACGTCAAATCCGATAACATCTTTAGATTTGGGCTCTACCTCATATTCGCCGCCCAGATCGCCAAAGCGTTTGAATCCCATAGTCCTTACCTCCTTTAATTTATTTAATCGCGCAAGCTTTAAAATACCCGCTTAAACCCATACGAAACGAGAGCATATAGCTGCGGATATGATTTTAACCAGGCATTATGCAGTCTCACAAATTGTTTAGTGTGGATAAGAGGCGGGATTTGAACTGGCCGTGAACAGCGTTTTATCCGCGCACCGTGTTTACACCGTACCCATGTTACGATAGAATTTCGATAGCATTACTAAGACATTATTTAGCTCTTATAGACCTGAATAAAGTCTGTCGTAAGTTTACACATAGCATGTGTGATGATGGGGAAGAATGTGCCCAAGGCTTAGAAAGAGAGGCGGGTCGAGGCTGAAAGCCCGCTTGAGCTAAGGCAGATGGTACCGCCCCTGAGCAGGTGATGAAAACCGATGCTACTTTTAAACGTAGCTCCCGGATAAATCGCCCGGATGCCCACCGATACAGGGGCAAAAAGTGGTAACCGGCGCCGGGTAAGCCCGCGCCGATTACAACTAGGGTGGAACCACGAAAGCCTTCGTCCCTTGCGACAGGGCTTTTTTTGTTTGGGGAGCTAGAGGAATTTCGAATTGCGAATGTCGAATTACGAATTAGTGGGGTCTAGAAAGTGGGTTTTTTGGTTTTATCCTGGATTCTGACTTCTTCCCAGGAGAGGGCACTTATATGATTGATAGTGAAGCAGCGCTATTATCACAAACAGAACAATCACCACGACACTACGGAGGTATAGATGGAAAAGATCACTGTTACGCTGCCGGATGGGGCGAAAATCGAGCTTGACCGGGGGGGCACGGCCTATGACCTTGCTGGGATAATCGGGCCGCGGTTGCAAAAGGCTTCGGTGGCGGCCGTCGTCAATGACAACCTGGTTGATTTGAGCACGAAATTGAACGAGGGAGACACCGTTTCCATTGTAACCGATCACATGGAGCAAGGCGTTGATATTCTGCGGCACAGCACTTCGCACGTAATGGCGCAGGCGGTCAGCCGTCTATATCCAGGCACCAAGCTTGGCATCGGCCCGACCATCGAAGGCGGGTTCTATTACGACCTCGGCCTTACAGAGCGCATCTCAGTCGACGACCTTCCGAAAATCGAAGCCGAGATGAAAAAGATTATCGCCGAGAACTATCCCTTCGAGCGCCAGGCCATAAGTAAGGACGAAGCGCGCGAGATATTCAAAGACCAGCCGTTCAAGCTCGAACTTATCGAGGGTTTAGAGGATGAGACGATCAGCATCTACCGGGACGGAGAGTTTGTCGATCTCTGTCGCGGCCCGCATGTCCCATCGACCGGCAGGATCAAAGCGTTCAAGCTCTTAAGCGTCGCCGGTGCATACTGGAGGGGTGACGAGACCCGTCCGATGCTCCAGAGGATTTACGGCACGGCGTTTGCTTCTAAAGACGCGCTTAAAGAGCACATCGAAAAACTCGAGGAAGCCGAGAAACGCGATCACAGAAAGCTTGGCCGCGAACTCGACCTTTTCACCATCGATGACGAGTTCGGTGCGGGGTTGCCGCTCTGGCACCCCAAGGGCGCGATTTTAAGAAAGGTCATCGAAGATTTCTGGAAAAACGAGCATATTAAGCGGGGTTATGAACTCCTCATGACGCCTCATATCGCCAAGGTCGACTTATGGCGCACGAGCGGCCACTGGGATTTTTACCGCGAGAGCATGTTCTCCGAGATGGAGGTCGAAGGTACGGACTATGTCGTAAAGCCGATGAACTGTCCGGGCCATATCAAGATATATAAGAGCCATAAGAGAAGCTACCGTGAGCTGCCCCTGCGCTGGGCCGAGCTTGGCACGGTCTACCGCTTTGAGAGAAGCGGTGTTCTTCACGGGTTGATGAGGGTTCGCGGATTTACCCAGGATGACGCGCATATATTCTGCACGCCCGAGCAAATCGAGGGCGAGATACTCTCGGTTATCGACCTCATGCTCTACATGCTGCGTAAGTTCGGTTTTGAAGAGTATGACGTCTATCTCTCGACTCAACCCGAGAAGTTCGTGGGCGAGCAGGATAACTGGGACACGGCGACAAACGCGCTGCGCTCAGCTCTCGAGAAAGCGGGTCTCGCTTATGAGATAGATCCGGGCGAAGGCGTCTTCTACGGTCCGAAGATCGACGTAAAAATACGCGATGCGCTGGGCAGAAGCTGGCAGTGCACGACCATCCAGGTCGACTTCAACCTTCCCGATAGGTTCGACGTCACCTATGTCGGCGCCGACAATCAGGAGCACCGCCCGATTATGATCCACAGGGCGATTTTGGGGTCACTCGAGCGTTTTATCGGCGTGCTTATCGAGCACTACGCCGGCGCTTTCCCGGTCTGGATAGCCCCCGATCAGGTCGTCGTCCTGCCGATAGCCGACCGCCACAACGATTACGCACAGGCTGTGGCAGAGAAGCTAAGGGATATCGATGCGAGGGTGCGGGTCGACTTGCGCACGGAATCCGTCAACAAGAAAATACGGGACGCGCAGCTTATGAAAGTACCCTACATGCTTGTGGTCGGTGACAAAGAGGCCGAGAACAACCAGGTTGCCGTTCGCGACCGTACCGGAAACCGCGGCCCCGTTGCACTGGACGTGTTTATCGCAGAGTTAAAGACGGCCATGCAGCCGCCGGAGGTAGAGTCGTCGATAAAGGCCGCCGATGGAGGAGAAGAACAAACGTAAGCACTAAAATCCTGCTAGACAATATAAAAGATAACATAGTATACTTACGTAGATATTAATAGGCGTAGTCGTTACGCCGAAATCAAATATTGGAAAGAAGAAGTCATTGAGTTGCTTCTCACCCCGAGATGCTTTTAGCAGTCGAACGGGTTTGACAATGAACCACATAAGGTGGGCGGCAACTGCTGTCTACCTTTTTTCGTGATAGTTTATTTAATTTAATAACCAAGGAGGTGGTAAAGCATCGCAACAGATGCGCGAGTAAACGAGAAAATTCGGACCCCCAGGGTTCGTCTTATCTCAGATGATGGGACTCAGCTAGGTATTAAACCGACTGACGAAGCTCTGAGAATCGCCTATGACGTGGGCTTGGATCTAGTGGAGGTTGCTCCACAAGCCGACCCGCCGGTCTGCAGGATTATGGATTACGGCAAATACAGGTACGAGCAGACCCAAAAGATGAAGAGGGCAAAGAGGCACTCCGCGACGATGATACTCAAGGAGATGAAACTCCGCCCGAAGATCGACAGGCATGATTACGAGGTCAAGAAAAAACACATCGTGCGTTTTCTTGAGGATGGCGCAAAGGTCAAGGTAACCATAATGTTCAGGGGCCGCGAGATGGCCCACACAGACCTTGGCAGGAAGCTTCTCGATCGGATTGCTGAAGAAGTAAGTGAACTGGGTAAGATCGAAGCATACCCGAAGCTGGACGGGCGAAATATGATAATGGTATTGGCCCCGATAGTGAAGGTAGTTGTGCCCGAATAAGGGAAACCGCAGCCCAGATAATCACTATATTACTATAAATGCTTGAATTATTGTCCCAAACAGCTGCTATGTCTGGGGCCAGGTGAGGTTGTTGTCATAATGGCAACCTACAAAGTGCAAGCTGGAAAGGAGCAAGTTATGCCGAAGATGAAAACTCACCGCGGAGCGGCAAAACGCTTCAAGGTTACTGGTACGGGTAAGCTAAAATATAAGCATGCTTATACGAGCCATATTCTTAGTAAGAAGACTACCAAGCGCAAACGGCATCTGCGCAAAGACGATATAGTTGACACGACGAATGAGAAAAATCTCAAACGCATGATGGGGATGTAAGCAATTTTGTTGTAAAGGAGTTGACAGCTAATGCCAAGAACAAGACATGCGAAAAGCACAAGAAAGCGGCATAAAAAGGTATTAGGGCTGGCAAAGGGATATCGCGGCGCGAAAAGTAAACAATTTAGGGCTGCGAACGAGCAGGTGCTCCACTCCCTATCGTATGCATATAGGGACAGGAAAGCCAAAAAACGCGACTTTAGACAGCTCTGGATTGCAAGAATTAATGCGGGCGCAAGGCTTAACGGCCTTTCATACAGCCGCCTGATAAACGGTCTTAAGCTGGCCGAAATCGAGGTCGATAGAAAAATCCTCGCCGATATGGCGGTTCACGACCCGGAAGCTTTTGCAGAGATCGCAACGCTTGCAAAAGAAAAACTTACAGTTTAATCAGGGTCAAGGGACCAGGGTTTTTAAGAGAAATAAAATATAAGGCTATGACGGAGACGAGTAGCCGGGGGTTGTTCTTTACAGAGAAGCGCGGTCGCTGAGATGCGCAGAGGATGATCCGGCGAAATTCACTCCGGAGCTATGAGCTGAAAGGTAAGTAGGCGATTCGGAATCCCACCGTTACCGGGATACAAGAGCAGGCGGTTTACAGCGTAAGCGGCCTGAATCAAGGTGGTACCGCGGGTCCTTTCTCGTCCTTATATGCGAGGAAGGACTTTTTTCTATCCAAAAATAGGGGAATAAGAAGCCAGGTTAGCGAAACTTTCACTAGTGCAACAGTCTAAATAGCATAGAGATAAAATGAGGGAAGGTGATGAATAACGTGTCATCCCAGGCAGATCTGCAAACTATACTAAAAGAAGGGGAGGCCGCAGTCTCACAGGCCTCCAACTTGAAAGAGCTTGACGATGTCCGGGTCGAGTACCTTGGTAAAAAAGGCAAGGTCACGGCGGTGCTAAAAACTCTAGGACAGCTCTCTGCCGAAGAGCGAAAAGAAACCGGAAAAGTCGCAAACGAGGTCAGACAAAAACTCGAGAGCGACATTGCAGCCAAGCACGAGCAGTTCACAAGGGCTGAAGTCGCCGGGCGCCTGGCGACCGAAGCAATCGACATAACGCTTCCGGGGCGCGAATCCGTCTACGGCCACAGGCACTTGATATCGCAGGCGATCAGGCAGATTACCGATATTTTCATCGGTTTAGGCTACAGAGTGGCGGAGGGCCCAGAAATCGAACTCGACTACTACAACTTCAAAGCCCTCAACACACCTGCCGACCATCCGGCACGAACGCTGCAGGATACATTCTATATCAAGAAACACAGCGTCCAACCGGCGGATGACGACATCGTGCTGCGTACGCATACTTCACCTGTTCAGATAAGGGTAATGAAATCCCAGGAGCCCCCGGTCTATATTATCGCCCCCGGTAGGGCGTTTAGACGAGATGTCGCCGACCCCAGCCACACCCCGATGTTTCATCAGATAGAGGGGCTGGCGGTGGATAAGCATATTACCTTCGGCGACCTTAAAGGCACGCTCGAGGAGTTCACCCGGCAGATGTTCGGTAACGATCGAAAAATCAGGCTGCGCCCGCACTTCTTCCCGTTCACCGAGCCAAGCGCAGAGATCGACATATCATGTGGGATTTGCAGCGGAACGGGCTGCAGGCTCTGCGGCGGCGGCTGGCTCGAGGTGCTGGGGGCCGGTATGGTCGACCCCAACGTCCTCATCGAAGTCGGCTACAACCCCGAAGAAGTAAGCGGTTTCGCTTTTGGCATGGGCGTAGAGCGCATAGTGTCCCTCATGTACGGCATCCCGGATATCCGGATGTTCTACGAAAACGACATGAGGTTTGTTAAGCAGTTTTAGGAGGAGGTTAGAGCATGTTAGTTCCAATAAATTGGTTGAAAGATTATATAGATATCGAGCTAAGCCCCGAGGAACTCGCCGAGCTGCTTAACTTAACGGGAACAGCTGTTGAGAGCATAAAAACCCTGGGAGAAGGGCTCGATAATGTTAGAGTCGGTTTGCTGCTCGACGTAAAGCCGCATCCGGATGCGGATAAGCTCAGCGTTACTACGGTGAGCATCGGCCAACCGGAAACGCTGCAAATAGTGTGCGGCGCAAAGAACATCAAACCCGGCGATAAGGTACCGGTCGCGTTAATAGGCGCGCATCTTCCGAACGGCTTAGTGATCAAGCCCGCCAAGTTGAGGGGTGTTACCTCATACGGCATGCTCGCATCGCGGGCCGAACTCGGGATGGGGGCGGATCACGGCGGTATTTACATTCTTCCTGATGACGTTGAGGTAGGAAAGCCCCTGGCTGAGGCGTTGGGGTTGGATGATACGGTTCTCGAACTCGAGGTAACGCCAAACCGGCCGGACTGTCTTTCTATGATCGGCATGGCGCGTGAAGTCGGCGCGGTCACCGAGCGCACGATGCATAAGCCGCAGGTAACGGTAACGGAATCGACAGAAAAGGCATCGGATGTGGCGAGCGTGGAAATCCTTGACCCCGATCTCTGCCCGAGATACTCGGCACGGATTATCCGCAACGTGAAAGTCGGTCCCAGTCCGACCTGGATGCAGGAGCGCCTGCAAAAGGCAGGCATGCGCCCGATCAACAATATCGTCGATATTACCAACTATGTGATGCTTGAAACGGGTCAACCGTTACACGCATTTGATTTTAATACGCTTCACGGGCACAAGATCATCGTCCGCCGGCCAAAAAACGGCGAGCACATGCAGACGCTGGACGGCGTCGTGCGCGAACTCGACGATAGCATGCTGGTTATCGCCGATGCCGACAGGCCGGTCGCCCTAGCCGGTGTTATGGGCGGCGAGAACACCGAGGTATCGGATGAGACCAAAGATATTCTTCTCGAATCCGCATACTTCGAGCCGACGTCGATAATGAGGACGTCGCGGAGCCTCGGCCTGCTCTCCGAATCATCTGCGCGCTTCGAAAAGGGAATAGACCCCAACGGTACCGTATACGCCGCCGACCGCGCGTCAAAATTTATGGAAGACCTGGCAGGCGGCATCGTAGATAGAGGTGTTATCGATGTCTATCCGCGTGCGATAGTAGCCAAGAGACTACCGCTGAGGACGGATAGGGTAAACGCTATCTTAGGCACCAAACTGGGCGTCGATGAGATATCGAAGATTTGCAGGCGACTTGAGTTTACGCCTGAGGTGATAGATAGGACAGCCGAGATGTGGGTGAGCGTTCCGACGTTCAGGCCCGACCTCGAGCGCGAGATCGACCTTATCGAAGAAGTCGCCAGGATTTACGGCTATAATAATATCGAATCGACGCTCCCCGAGAGCGGCAACAAGCAGGGTGGATTAAGCCTGAGGCAGAAGATCGCCGAGTCGATAAAGTTACGCCTGGTGGCGGCGGGGCTGTCGGAAGTAATAACGTATAGCTTCACCGACCCGCATGATGTGGACAAGTTGCAAGTTCCGGAAGGCGACCCCATGCGCTGGTTTGTTCACCTGATGAACCCGCTCAGCGAAGAAGTTTCGGTGATGAGAACGACCCTCATCAGCAATTTACTAAAAGTGCTTAAATATAACGTCAACCGGGAGCAATACGACGTACAGATATATGAGGTCGGCCATATCTTCTGGCACGAACAAGGCAAAGAGCTGCCGGATGAGGAGACAATGGTAAGTATCGCCATGACCGGCGCCTGGATACCGGACGAATGGTACGAGAAGGCGCGCAGTATCGACTTCTTCGACCTCAAGGGCGTTATCGAGACGGTTTTGGATGAGGTCGACGTCGACGTAGAGAATTGGTCGGTACGTCAGTTCACACACCCGGTCCTTCATCCGGGACGGAGCGCCGAGCTTCTTATCGGCGACGACTCCATCGGTTTCTTCGGCGAAATCCATCCGGATGTGCAAGCGGCCTACGATATACCGAGGGCGTATGTAGCCGAGCTTAACCTTAATAAGCTCATCGATAAAGCCAGCACGTTTAAGGGATTTACCGAAATTCCAAAATATCCGGGCATATCGCTCGATTTGGCGATTCTCGTCGACGACGCGGTTTCAAATGACCGGGTACTCGATGTAATAAAGTCGGCGGGCGGCTCATTGCTTAAACAGGTGAGGCTGTTCGACCTCTATACGGGCAAGGGCATTCCGGAAGGTAAAAAAAGTATGGCCTACTCGATGCTCTTCAGCGCACCCGACCGCACGCTGACCGACCAGGAAGCTCTGGATGCTCAGGACCGCATAATAGAGAAACTCAACAAAGAGCTTGGAGCCGAGGTGCGAGCGTAAAAAAATCTTTGGGAAGCCGGGAGCCAGAATCCTGGCTCCCCTCTCTCATTTAGACCCACATCCCCGGTTGTTGATCCTCCAATAAATCCCTTTTAAATAACCTTTAGTAAACACTACATACCGCTCCTCTTACGGTGTATACTTAACGCGATATGCGAGCTTTTCTACTTGCGGCGGGTCTTGGGGAGAGACTAAGACCGCTGACCCTCACAAAACCGAAAGCCCTGATGCCCATTGCAAACCGGCCGTCTATTGTCAGGCTGCTGGAGCTTTTGCAACCCCACGGGGTGGAGGAAGCGTTTGTTAACCTGCATTCCTTTCCCGATGAAGTCAAAGACCTTGTGGGCGGCGGAAGCCGGTGGAAGATGCGTGTTCATTACTCGATGGAAGAAGAGCTTTTGGGTACCGCGGGGGCCATGCGTAAAATAGCGCGACTTCTTGCCGGTGACAGGTTTATCCTTATGAACACCGATATCGTCACCGACATCGACCTGGCCGGCGCGATTGAAGCCCACGAAAACAGCGGCGCGCAAGCCACGCTCGTAATGGTAAATCCCCCCGAGGACCCGGATTTTCAGGAGATCGGCGTGAGCCCTGACGGCAGGATACTCCTTCATAAAGTACCCGACGATCAGGTTAAAACCGGCGTCTACTCGGGTATAGCGATATTCGAGCCGTCTGTCGTCGATATGATACCGCAAGGATATTCAAGCCTGCTTGAGTCCGTGTTGATACCACTCGCCGACCAGGGGTTGCTTTACACGCATTTCGCGGATGGCTACTGGGCGGATATCGGCCGGATAGAGCGCTATATCCAGGCCAACAAGGACGCCATAAGCGGTAAGACCAGGATACCCATCGACGGTCGTCTTGTCGGGGACAACTTATGGATAAACGAGTCCGCCGAAATCGATCTGACCGTTCAGATAGAGGAGCCGGCGATCATCGGAAAAAACGTAAGCATCGAGCGCGGCGCTAAAATCGGCCCTTACGCGATCATCGGCGAGGGCTCGACTATAGGGCCGAAAGTCGAGATCTCTAACAGTATCGTTTGGGACAAGTGCCATATCGGGGGCAGCGCCCTTGTTGAAAGCTCGGTAATCGCCTGCGACCAGAGTATTCCATCGGCCCAAAAGGTGAGAAGGACGATATTGCACGGCGGGGTTGCAGAGCCCATGTTCAATCTTTAGGAGCCAGAAGCCAGAAGCCAGAATTTAGAATAAGACCCATAATATCGGCTTTTCAACCTTCGATTTACGAATCTTGCTTCTATTCCGGGCAAATAACCCGAATTATTGTGAGCAAGCGCATAATCTTCCTTATTTATACAAATAATTTTTAAAATTAATCGAAAATATATGGTTTAGTGTTGCATAAATTACGCCGATTATGCTATCATTCGGTATATTATATGCTTTTAACTGACATCGAGAGAAAGGAGCGGTCATGGCAGTAAAGGTCGGTATAATCGGGGCATCGGGATACACGGGGGCGGAGCTTATCAGGCTGGCTACAGTGCATCCGGAAATGTCGATCGAGTACATAACCGCGAACCAATATCAGGGCACCGCGGTACAGGATCTTTATCCTCAGCTTACCGGGATAAGCGATGCGGTATACGAGGCATACGATTTAGATGCGGCGAGCAAAAAAGCCGATCTGTTCTTCCTGGCGCTCCCACACGGAAAGGCCATGGAAGTCGCGCCCGAGCTGCTCGCCGCCGGGCACAAAGTAATCGATTTAAGCGGCGATTTCCGGCTCTCTGATGTCGCGGTATACGAATCCTGGTATAAAACAAAGCACACAAACCCGGAGTTGATCGGGAAAGCCGTCTACGGCCTTCCTGAATTATACGAGCAGAAAATCAAGGAAGCGGACTTCATCTCAAACCCGGGATGCTATCCGACCAGCGCGTTGCTCGCATTGGCCCCGCTTCTTTCAGAGAAGCTCGTCAAGACCGGAGGGATTATCGTAGATTCGTTAAGCGGTGTATCCGGCGCCGGGCGAGACCCCAAGCCGGGCACGCATTTTTGCACGGTCGACGAGAGTCTTACCGCCTACAAGGTCGGCGGCGAGCACCAGCATACGCCTGAAATCGAGCAGTACCTGTCGGATGTCTCGGGCGAGGCGATAACCATCTCATTCACGCCTCACCTAATGCCGATAAGCCGCGGGATTTTGACGACGGCCTATGCGGAAGCGGCCGCCACCGTAAACCTTGATGAGGTGCTCGACCTCTATAGGTCATTCTATAAGGATAAACCCTTCGTGGTGATTTTGCCGAAAGGGCAATACCCGCAAACCAAGAGCGTCATGGGCTCGAACTACTGCCAAATCGGTCTCGCCCATGACGAGCGAACCAACAGGATAATCGCAATCTCAGCCATAGACAACCTGGTAAAAGGCGCATCCGGCCAAGCAGTCCAGAACATGAACATCATGCTAGGGCTGCCGCAGGATATGGGATTGAGGTATGCAGGATTAATGCCTTAAGTGCAAAGGATAAATAACATGAATAAAACATATGAGATAAAACAGATGAATGGCGGGATAACTGCGCCGAAGGGATTTAAAGCGGCGGGGGTTGCCTGCAATATAAAGCAGAGCGGCAACAAGGATGTGGCCGTGGTTGCATCCGACACAATCGCAAGTGTCGCGGCGGTTTTTACAACCAACAAGGCATCCGCAGCGCCGGTCCATGTGAGCAAGGCGCATATCGCGGATGGTAAGGCGCAGGCGATTGTCATCAACAGCGGAAACGCTAATGCCTGCACCGGAGAGGCGGGCGAAAAGAACGCGTCGCACATGGCCGGGCTTACGGCCTCAGCTATGGCTGCTAAGACAGAAGATATAATCGTCATGTCGACGGGCATAATCGGTGTGCCGCTCCCGATGCACAAAGTCGCGAACGGGATACAGGCGGCGGTCGACACACTGTCGCCGGATGGAGGCAGCGATGCCGCCCGGGCGATAATGACCACCGATACCTTCTCAAAGGAGTACGCCGTCTCGTTTGATATCGAGGGCTCTGAAGTCAGAATCGGCGGCGCATCCAAGGGTTCGGGGATGATAGAGCCGAACATGGCGACGATGCTCGCTATCATTACGACAGACGCCCAAATATCCCCGGAGATGTTGATGGATGCACTTAAAAAAGCGGTCGACAAATCGTTTCATGCGATAACCGTTGATGGCGATACCAGCACAAACGATACGGTAGCGATCCTGGCCAATGGGGCGTCGGGCGCTGAGATCACATCGCATAATAGCGGGCTCTTCCAGGAAGCCCTCAACGAAGTCTGTATTGCGCTGGCCAAGCTTATCGTGCGGGACGGCGAGGGCGCGACCAAGTTTATCGAGGTCGAGGTGCGGGGCGCCGCAGACGATGCTGATGCCAAGAAAGCCGCAAAAGCTATCGCAAACTCAAACCTGGTGAAGACCGCATTTTTCGGTCAGGATGCAAACTGGGGCAGAATCGTTTGCGCCGTCGGCTACTCGTCCGTAACGATGGATCAGTCCAAAGTCGATGTCTTCTACGGCGACGAAAAGCTGGTCGAAAACGGCCATCCAATTACTTACGATACGGCTAAGGTGCAGGAGTTTTTAAAAGAGAAAGATATAAAAGTCACCGTCGACCTGAAAATCGGCGAAGCGACATCCCGCGTTTGGACCTGCGATTTCAGTTACGACTACGTAAAGATAAACGCGGATTATAACTAAGAACTTGATTATAAATAAAGGATATAGCAGGAGCACAC
>NZ_JBTSLF010000055.1:0-15734 GCF_054640775.1 Candidatus Aquicultor sp.
TACTGGGCCTCAGGTTGATTCGAGTTAAGCTTAAGGCTCTCGAGGTACTCGCTCTCGGCATCCTTGATCTTTCCGACCGAGGAATAGCCTTGAGCCAGGCTCAGATGTGCCTTGCTGTCGTTTGGAATAAGCGTCACAGCTTTTTGCAGCCGCAATACGGCATCGGGGATGTTTCCCTTTTGGAAAGCACTCATGCCGCTATCGTAAGATTTCTTGAATTCAGCGTCACGCTGCCCCTGCATTACGCGAGAGCCCACTACCACTATCGCTATTGCAGCAACTACCACTACGGCTGCAACGATAGCGATCACCATCTTCTTAGATCCCTTGGCCTTACCTCCGGAACCTAAAGAAATTTGATGGCTTAAAACATTCATTAAATCGCCTCCTAAGGATTCTGTACTAAAACTTCTATTGCATCCCTAATCCTTGTCAGTCAATTGCTAGGCCTAAAATAAAAAAGCCGACCATAATAGAAAGGTCGGTTTCACTACTCGCTCCCCTTAGCCCAAGTGACCATATTGCGGACTAGGTTCATCGCAACCTTGTTGAAAAATCCTGGTGCTAACAATCTAAGACGGTCGCTGCTCATTATTCAATTAAGCCTACAGGCTCATTGTATACGCTGGGTGGTATCTTATCAAGCTTTTCCCTTATATCGTAAGATGTTTTTGTGAATGTTCTAACGAGAGCTTGAGCATTATATATGATAATGACGGTGATTAGTACTACCGTTGCCTTATCGTTTGGGCTGACAACGTATGATTATGCCTTCAAGCGCCACTGTCTTACAGCATTTTTGACATATCTCTCATTGTAATTGACCGCCGGCAACAATATACTGTTTTTATGGCCGGGCAAAAGAAGAAAAGTACAGCTAAGAATAAAAAGACCTCGCAGACAAAGCTCAACAAGACTCGACCAGCTACGTCGAAACCGAAAAAGAGATACGGTGCTACACAAAAGGTAGTGGGCGGGATAATCCTCTTTGCGGGCATGGTGTTACTTATATCTCTTTACCTGCCGAAAATCTACGCAACTATCGCCCCTGAACCTAAGATAAACCCTATCGTGCTGGAGCGCGGACATTTTTGGATCGTCATCCCGAAAATCAGAGTCGATTCGCCGGTTTTACCGGCGGTAACACAAGATTTCTTGCGCAGGGGTGTATCGCATGTGCCGGAAAGCGGCTTTCCGGGGGACGGCAAAAACTGTATTATCGCAGGCCATAACTATGACCCGGCAAAATGGGTTCCGCAAACTACCTTCGGACTTCTTTATGAACTTAAGAGAGGCGACGATATTTACGTTGCTAACCGGGGGAAAGAATACCATTACGTTGTCAAGAGCCAAACGGCGCTCCCGGC
Source organism: Candidatus Aquicultor sp. (assembly GCF_054640775.1). Classification (NCBI taxonomy): domain Bacteria; kingdom Bacillati; phylum Actinomycetota; class Candidatus Aquicultoria; order Candidatus Aquicultorales; family Candidatus Aquicultoraceae; genus Candidatus Aquicultor; species Candidatus Aquicultor sp. The sequence continues at coordinate 1,368 of NZ_JBTSLF010000055.1, forward strand.
GGATGACCCAAAACTTTATGAAAAGACAGATCGCGAGCAGCTTACCCTTTTAACCTGCACCCCACATAAAACCACTACACAGCGAACTAAAGTCGTGGCGTTACCCGCCGACTAATGCGCTGTCCGGCGTTTCGAACTCTATGCCTCCTGCTTGACGCCGGATTCTACTATCTGCCGACGTGATCGTAAAACGAACGTCCCTGCCACGATATCGTGAACCGATTGGTACTGCTCATCGGTTAGCATCCTGAAAAAATCGACCAGCGTATATGCAAACGCCAGGAAGCCGAAGAATAGGCTGTTTATAACCCATATTCCAAACGAGAGTTTTGCCAGCGGCCTTATAAAGCACTTCAACAGCGACGGTCTCTCTAGTGTGGTGTGATCGACGATTCTGACGCCCAGTACAAGTTTCCCGAGCGTTGCTCCGAAGTAATAAAGTGTAAGGGCCTCATAACCGACGAAGAGAACGATTACGCCGAGCACCCGCGTATCTATCAACCCGGGAAACACGTTCGGGCGCAGGTATACAAGCCATAGACTGCCAAGAACCAGCAGGCCATCGAGCAAGAAAGCCATACTCCGGCGCCAAAGACCGGCAAGATTATGATCCATATCCACCTCCTCCAGGTGTCTCAATACTCACTATATCACCTGATTTGACATTAAACGATGCTTTACCCGGTACCTCGATCTCTTTACCGTCCCGCAGCAGAGTATTTCTGCCCGGTTTACCCGGCATGCCGCCTGCGCAACCATATGGTGCGAAGGTTCTCCTGTCAGAAAGGATGGACACCGAACTGTCTTTCAGGAACTCGATTCTGCGGATGCCACCATCACCGCCCGCAAACCTTCCTGGTCCACCAGAGCCGGTTCGAACGCCATACTCCCGCACCCTGACCGGATACGATAACTCAAGCGCCTCAATAGGAGTATTAAGCGTATTGGTCATGTGCGTATGAACGCCGCTTAATCCCGCTTTACCTGAATACGCACCCATGCCGCCACCAATTGTCTCATAATACGTGTGCTCATCGCCAGCAGCATCCACAAATCCAAACGACAGGTTATTCATGGTTCCCTGACTTGCCGCAGGAATACGGCCGGGTAGCGCCGCGGCGAGCGCCCCGAGCAGTACGTCCACGATTCGCTGGGATGTCTCGACATTGCCGGCGGCAACAGCCGCCGGATTGGCTGCATTAACGAGCGAGCCTTCGGGGGCATGTATCTCAAGCGGATAAAAGGTGCCGTGATTTGCGGGAACGGTCGGTGGAAGCAGGCACCGGAACACATAGTAGACCGCGCTAAAGGTTACCGCAATCGGCGCATTTACCGGGCTTTGAACCTGGGCGTCGGTACCACTAAAATCGATCACCGCCCGGGTCTCATCGAGATTTTCATCAATCGTGATCTTAACGGCGATCTTAAGCGGAATATCGTTGAATCCATCGCTATCAAGATAATCGACGAATGAGTAGATGCCGTTTGGGATGGATCGTATCAGCTTTTCGGTATGAGTCCTGGTGTAGGCGATTATGTTATCTACCTGCCCGCGGATCGTTTCCACACCGTATTTTCTAAGCAATTCGTTAAACCGGCTGCTTCCGATCTCGTTTGCCGCAAGCTGGGCTTTAAGGTCGCCGAGGCGCTCTACGGGGTTCCTTACCCGGTCCAGAAAAGAGGCGAGTAGCTCCTCATCCATTTCTTCGGCAACGACTAACTTTGTGGGTGGTATGCATATTCCCTCATCGTGAATGGTGCGACCGAGGCCCATCGAGCCGGGGAACCGGCTGCCGACATCTGCATGGTGCGCCCGGCTGACCGCAAAACCCGCAAGCTCATCTTCGAAAAAGATGGGGGTTATCAGCGTGATATCGGGCAGGTGCGTGCCTCCCGCAAACGGGTCGTTCGCTATAACCACATCGCCCGGTGCAAATTCGATACGGTGCGCCGCCTCGCGCAGGCTGAGAGGCATCGCCCCTAGGTGGACCGGGATATGCGACCCCTCCGCCACAAGGCGCAACGTAGTATCAAAAATCGCACACGAGTAATCGCGCCGCTCTTTAATATTTGCGGAATAGGCGGTTCTCCCGAGGGTAACACCCATCTCATCCGCTATCGATGAAAAAAGGTTGCCGAATATTTGGAGCGCGACCGGATCGACCTTACCCACATCAATCATCTATATCACCATCAGGACCCGACCGTTGCAATAGCAGGTTGCCGTACCCATCCACAGCGGCCTCCCAGCCGGGCGGGATAACGGTCGTTGTATCGAGCTGAAACACCAGGGCGGGGCCGGATATACCATGGCCCGACAAAAGCCCGCTGCGTTCATAGCAGGGTGTGGTAAGCCAGCGGTCGAAATAGGTGCGGGTCGTTGCGATTGGTAGTACGGGGGCTACAGCCTTGCCGATCGCTTGAGCGGGAGGCTTTTCGCGCATTCCGATCGCACGTGCCCTTATGGTGACGACCTCGATTTCTTCTGCGGGACTCGAATATCCGTACCGTTCTTTATGCAGGGCATGGAATGCTCCGGCGTAATCATCCGTGAAGTCATCCAGGGACACCGTTAGCTCAAATGATTGGCCGACATACCTCGAATCCAGGGACTTTTCAAACACCATATCCCGCTCGCCGACCCCCTCACCTAATAGATAACGGTAGACCTCATCGAGCAGCGGGATAAATGCGGTCTGCAGTGTAGACGGCGAAACGGTCTCAAGTTTTCCAAGAACCGTGGCCGAAAAATCCTTGGCGATATCCGAGACAGTCATGCCAAACGCAGAGAAAACGCCGGGAACCTGTGGGATTATCACCTGTGGGATGAGCGCGGCCTCGGCAAGCTCACAGGCATGCATCGGACCGGCACCGCCGTAAGCCACAAGTGTAAAGTCGCGTGGGTCATGGCCGCGCTCCACCGATATCACGCGAACGGCTTTTTGCATGTTGGATACGGCGATCTTCAAAACGCCGTTCGCTGCGGCCTGCATATCAAGGCCGCATGTAGCGCCAAGAGTTGTGAAAGCCAGCTTTGCGCGATCGATGTCGAGCCTCTGCCGGCCACCAAGAAAATGCTCGGGATGAAGGCGGCCGAGCACGACATTGGCATCTGTGATCGTCGGCTCTCCTCCCCTCCCGTAGCAGGCCGGTCCGGGGTTTGAGCCGGCGCTCTGCGGCCCGACCTGCAGTGCGCCGCCCGCATCGACCCATGCGATAGAGCCACCGCCGGCCCCCACTGTATGGATATCGACCATCGGGGTTTTAACCGGCGACCCGTAAAGACTAAATTCGGTAGTAAATTGCAAGGCGCCATCGATGAGACTTACATCGGTCGACGTACCTCCCATATCGAACGATATAAGATGCTTGGCCCCGGTGAGTTCCCCTAGGTGCGCGGCCGCAACAGTGCCACCGGCGGGACCCGATAGAACGGTCTCGACAGCGCGCTTCGATATAGCCGAAGCGGATGCCAAGCCGCCGTTCGATTGCATGATCCGCAAGTTCTCAGCCAATGCCGTTCCGATTCCCGATGAGAGTTTATCCAGATACTTGGCGACAAGGGGCGTTACGAATGCGTTGATAACCGTGGTGGAAAGGCGCTCGTACTCACGATATTCCGGGAGTATGGCATACGAGGCGGATACAAAATATCCGTTCTTTATAAGATACTCTTCAACCGCCTGTTCGTGGGAAGGATTAAGAAATGAGAAAAGAAAACAAATCGCAACAGAATCGACATCGTTCTCTTGGAGTAATCGCCCCAAGGCCGTGATATCGACCGTCTTAAGAGGATTGACGACCTCGCCATGCGCCCCGATTCGCTCATCTACACCAAACCGGCATTCCTTATCCACCAGCGGTTTTGGGATATCCGCCCAAAAACTATAGAGCTGCGGGCGGTTCTGTCGTCCGATATCTATAAGGTCGGTAAACCCTTGCGTCGTAACAAGCGCGACCTTGGCGCCCTTTCGCTCGAGAAGCGCGTTGGTCGCGATGGTCGAGCCGTGGATGATATCGATGATGCCACCCGCCCCGTCGATGGCTATCCCAAGCTCTGCCAGGCCGTTAATAACACCTATCTCGGGATCGGGGTGGGTCGAAAGGACTTTGTGGATGGTGCGTACGCCACCCCTTAAGAGGACGAAATCGGTAAACGTACCGCCGACATCAATACCAACAACCGTTCTAATCGGAACTCATTCCTTACATATGGATTTGCGCTTGCGCCCTGCAAGCACGCAGTAGTTTCTGCAACAAACCTTATTTTAACTGATGAAGGGGATTATCGGCAAAAGTTGATGCCGTATGCGGACCCGGATTTACTGGATTTACTCGAACTTGTAAAGGATACCGTCGAAGCCGATATCGTCCAAGTTTACGGATTGAATGATATGCTCGATGAGTTTGGGAAGCACGGTTGCCGCAAGGGACAGATTGCTGTCGAGCATCTCTATTGGGGTCGGCTCGGGGCTTACCCCGTTGGCATAGTCTATCCCAAAGCCTATCAACTGGTAAGGGATTTCAAACTCACCCGAGAGCACCGCTTCGGGGCCACTTGTCTGGCTTATCGCCGTCACCCTGGCAGATTGCAGGGAGCGTATCTCGGCTCTTGAATTGAACCTTGGCCCGTTTACGTGTCCGTATACGCCGCCGTTTATGTGGTTGATATTCAGATCGGCGGCCACTTTTGCGGCAATCCCCCGGATATATGATGAGAAGGGGGATGAAAATATGTAGTGCGCCCGCTCGGGATCGCCCGGTGCGGTGAACATCGTGCAGATTTCTCCGTTCGGCAGGCGGTTTTCGGGAAAGTACAGGTCATCAAATAAAATCACACGTCCGAGCCCCAAAAGCCTATCCACCACGCCCATCACCGACGTCGCGATAATCGCACGGGCGCCGGCTTCTTTCAAGGCAAATATATTCGTCCGGTAGTTGATCGTGTTCGGGAGAAGCTCGTGGTTTCTGCCATGGCGGGCGATAAACGCAACGTCCTTGCCATCGATTGAGCCCAGGGTTACCTTGGCACCCCCAAACGGCGTGGGGATGGTTCTCTCTTCTTGTAGCTCGAGTTCTTCTAGCTCGTAGAGGCCGGAGCCGGTGATAATGCCGATCAATTCATCGATCCTCTCTCTAATGACCCGGTACAGCTGCTCCCACTTCCGGCGATGCAACCATAGCAATGGTCGGACAGGGTAATACTGTATCCCATTATCTCGTCTTTGGTATATTCCCAAAGTTTCTTGTTCTCCCCACCAATCGGAAATTTTAGCGCCTGATTAAAATCGCAATCGTAAATCCACCCGTCCCAGCCGACGCTGATGAGGCTTCGGCACATCGCATTATGCAACAGATCGAGGTTCACGCTATGCCTGAGCAGCTCGATATACTCCTCATACGAGCCGACCTCGCGCAGCTGTTTTGCAAATCTACCGATAGGCATGTTGGTAATCGTATAGAGGTGGTTAAACATGATCCCATGGGCTTCGTTGAGGCTCTGTTTGTACCCGTCTTCAAGGACCGGCTGGTCGCCGGGCAAGAACGAGCCGCCGGGGTTATAGACGAGGTAGAGCAACAACCCGGTACCCTGCATCCCGTAGCCGAGATCGTTGAGCATCTTGAGGGCGGCTATGCTTTTTTTGTAAACACCGCGGCCACGCTGGGCGTCGACATTTTGCTCAAGGTAACAGGGCATCGAGCAGACCAATTCGATATTATTTTCGGCAAAAAACGTGGGCAAACCCTCCATGCCGTCCTCAAAAAGGACGGTCAGGTTTGAGCGGACGATTACCCTTCTGCCCATGGCTCGCGCCTGGTACACGATATCTTTGAAATTGGGGTTCAGCTCCGGCGCCCCACCGGTCAACTCAAGAACGGGAATATCGTTTTCCTCGAAAAATGTAAGCGTTCTCCTACACGTTTCGGCCGACATCAGCTCGGTCCTTGCCGGCCCCGCGTTATGGTGGCAGTGAACGCAGGCCTGGTTGCAAAGCATCCCCAGGTTTACCTGCAATGTTCCTATGCCCGCCCTTGTCAAGTTAATCGTTGAAAGTTCTTGATTGCAAACGCCCATTATAAACCCCCTGGCATATACCTTCTAAGCACAATCTAACTATATGGATCCTCTAGCGCACATCCGCATATATCGCAGCCAGCTTCTTGGGAGAGACGCGTGCATAGAACAGCAACCGTATGAGCCACATCAAAAGAATGGTTCTGGCAAGCCCCTTTTTCTCCCAGCGCCGTGCCGCCGTGACAGCATACAGCCGTAATCTGATTACCTTACCGGCGTCTTTTAAGCGAACCGCCAGGTCGATATCTTCGCAAAGCTCGATTTCTTTAAATCCACCCATCGCTTTAAATACCGATTTTCTCACGAATATCGCCTGGTCGCCCGTGAATCCGCCGAAGATGCCGTCCCGGACATTTATCATCACGCCGATCATCCTGTAAGGTGCAGCAGGATTATCCAGTTTTACTTTAAAGCGACCGCCGGCAACCGCTGTATCGCGCATGGCGTCTTCGATAGATGTGAGCGCATTAGTATCGAGATTCGTATCCGCATGCAGAAATAGAAGAATATCGCCTAAAGCCGCCTGCGCGCCCACATTCATCTGACGCGCCCGGCCGCGCGGAACTTCTATCAATTTGATGTTCGCCATGTTAGCTATATCAAGGGTTTGCACGACCTCGACAGTGCTGTCGGTACTGCCGCCGTCGCAGATCAGTAGTTCAAAATCCCCTTCGATATCTTTAAATTGATGAAGGAAAGCAGGCAAGGCCGCTTCCTCGTTAAGAACCGGAATTATGACAGAAATCATCAGAACGTCTTCTCCGGTATCATCTCTTTGGATACCATGTCGACCAGTAGACTGGCCGTTATGGCGGTAATCTCTTTGCACCGGCGGTCGGCCTGTTTGTCTTTAAAGTCGCTGCCCTTTCGCAGTGCCCGGCAACACGTCGACTTAAAGGTCTCCTTGAAACGATCATGGAACTTACCGCTTACATCGAGAGTTTTCGTGCGCTTTCGCGGTTTCTTGTCGTCGGCTAATATAACGCCGATAAAAAGCGAGGCGCCTACAAGTGCACCGCACGTGCACCCGGAGTAGCCAATGCCCCCGGTAAATGCGGCCGCCCCTTTGATGATCTCGGATGGGATAGCGACATCAAATGTCTCGGCAGCCGACAGCATGACGGACTGGGCGCAGTTATAGCCTCGATCGAAGCAGCGCGCCGCCCGTTCGTGCGCGGCGTCTCCCTGCGCAGATTCACTAGCGGCGGTAATTATCTGCGGTACAGTATCCTTCACGCTCTCTTTGGCCTTACCGAAAAAACGGTTCTTTCTACTCACGGGCAGCAAATATCACACCCCCTATTAGGCTAACCAACGTCACTATCAGGAAAAAATAGATGGATACCGCGATCGATTCCTCGGTCGAAAGGCCCACCTGCGAAAAGAAATACACGTAGGCGGCTTCACGCACTCCAAGGCCGTTTAACGAAACGGGAAGCATGGTGATTGCAGAAATTATCGGTATAGATAAAAGAACGAAGGCAGCCGGCACATTGAGTCCGAGCGCCTTTAGTATAAAGATATTGATCGTGACGACCATCAGCTGGAAAATAAACGAGTAAATCAGCACTTTAGCCAGGGTCGGCTTGTGCTCAACTGAGGAGCGCATCGATTCGGCCATGCTTTTGAGTTTCTTCACGAGCACCGACTCAAATCGTTCGAGCACCGCGCCGAACTTATGCGCATACAGCACGGCGATGAGCGACGCCATGCAAACGGCGACGAATGCGGTGATAAGCGGCAAGTAGCGCATAAGATACCTCGGGCCGAACGCGACGCCGCATAAAACTATCAGCCCCAGCGTAAACGATGCCAGAACGCGCTCGGCAACCACCGATGCGGCTGCGGCAGGACCATCTTTGGTTATCTTGCGCAGGTCGTATACCCGCACGACATCACCCCCGATACTTGTCGGCATGAAGTTGTTGAAAAACAAACCCACGAAGTAAGACGAAACAAGGCTTCTCAGCGGTACCGTAAATCCCTGCGCAATCGTCAAGAGCTGCCACTTATACGCACTGACGATTATTGAAAACACTGTCAATAAAAGCGCGATAAGCAGATAGACGGGCGAAGAATGTCGGATAAGCTCGATATACTTTTGCGTATCCGATTTATATAGCAGGGTTGCGATCAGCGCCATGCTTACCGTGATTTTTAAGAATGCAAAGTAGCGCGGTTGTTTCCTCTGCTCGATATATGAAAGTTTTCGTGCGGCTTCAAACATATCAATCTCTCCCGACAACCAGGCGCCAAACTGACCCATACAGCCTTTACCGGCTCTACGCCTGGGATTTGGCCACCTTTACTTTTAGCTTTCCGGTTCTTCTCAAACGGCGTACCGCATCGGTCCCGATTCGCCAGAATCCAAGCAAAAAGAAGATGTAAGATATAGTTCTGGCAGTTTCAAGCTTCAAGTCGCCCACAAAGAACCCTTCACGCATCTGAATGGGAAGCACCAGCGCCAAGGTACCCGGATCGCTCGCGATCGTGACGAGTATGACGGCGGAAACCGCGGCCATCCCCCAGAAAAGTATCCGTCCGATACGTTTCATCGGTTTTGGGTTTGACGAGTAGTATCGCAGGCGCCAGATACCGGCTATTAGACCGATCACAAGAAAGACGGGCATCAACATACCTGTCCTCATGCTCATATCAAATTGGATGTTTTTCATTAGCAACCAGCTGATATCAAAACCAAGTAAAAACGCAGTAAACGCAGAGCGAAACACCCGGTCTATCACGATCAGAGGGGGCACTTTTTCTCGCTCCATCGTCCTGCCCTCAATAAGCCATCTCTCAAACCGGGGCTTGAGTGCGGATAGAATGACCGTGAGGGAGACCACTCCCACAAACACCCAGAAGATCAGCTTTATCGAGCCCGTTACTTTATCGCCCAGCCACGAATACAGGATGGTCGCCGGCAATTGTCCGATACCGGTCGCGATAAAGAAACGCCAGAATCCCATATTGGTAAGCCCGGCACCGTAGCTGATGGGGTCAAACGGCACGAACGGTATCAGCCTGGCAACCAAAATCGCTTTTGTCCCGTAACGCTCGAAGAAGCGATCGACATATTCAAGGCCCTTGGCGCCGACAAGCCGCTCGACGACCGGTCTCCCGAACGCTGTCGCAATGCCGTAGCAGAGGGCCGCCCCGGCCATAGCACTGCTCCAGGAGAGCACCGTCCCCCAGAATGCGCCAAACAGCAAGCCGTTCGTAAAGGTGACTAACTGCCCCGGTATCGGTGCGACGATCATCTGCAAGATCATAAGAATGCTGGATATAACGGGAGCCCAAAGACCAAAGCCCAATAGGTAGGTCCGCAGCTGGTGGATGCCCGTTTCGAGGTCGCGCGGATCCGTTTTTCCCAAGACGGACATGGATTGTGCAAAAAAGTGGCGCACATCTGCAGATAAAAAATAGATTACACCAAAGGCCGCAAGTGCGACCGCTCCTAATAACGTGGACTTTCGTATGTGCTTTGACATGATACCCCCAAAAAAAGCGCGGAGGGGGTCGCTCGACCCCCGTCCGTTTATTGCATTGCTATTTCTTGACCTCGAACGACACGACGACAGGCTTTTTATCCTCTTTTAATACGTCCTGTTTTCCGAAGAACTTGACCTTATTGTCATGAAACTCCATGTAGCCATACTTCGAATTGCTGGCAATTCCCACAGAACAACTATCCAGGCAGAGAATGCATCCTGTTTTCTTCTCGTTCGCATTCTTTAGATTGCCGCCAAAGCGGGGCTCCCATCCTTTATCGGAATCGGCTTTTATAAGCTCCGAGAAGTCGTAGTCGTTACCGTCGATGGTGGCGGTAACTTTCAAGATATCGCCCTGGACCATCGTACCGGCGGGTGATGTCAGCTCGACATTATCGCCGGCTTTTGCGCTGATATCGATGAGCGCTTGATAGAAATCGGCGGGTTTCACAAATCCTTTAAGGACCGATTTGTCGCAGTTTGAACCTCCGTCCCCAACGATTCCGTGGCGGGTCGGCTCGACAAAGTATTTGGCGTTAGCCTCGGTATAGATCTTAACGACACCCTTTTCCCTGTCGACTACCATCGGATTATCCTTAGTGGGATCGTTTGTACCGGCTTTCTCGACTGCCTGCTCTTTCACCGGCTTCTGTGCCTCTTCTTTTGCTGCAGAACAACCTAAAAGAAGGGCCGAGAGTAAGAATAAAGCTAGTACAATAATAAGTGGCCTTACTTTCATTGACGTTACACTCCTTTACCCATTTCGTAAGAACTGTATCTTATACTTTATATATTAAATACTTATTTTCAATCAGTCAAGCGGTTTGTTGAGTTATAGCAGTATATACCACTAGGTTAAGATTAAATTAGAATTAATGCTTAAGTAACCAGCATAATCGGGTAGCCGCCTGAACAGTGCGACTACATGCGGATAGCGGGTAGTTTCATTCGGGTAATAGATTATAACGATAAGTTATTCATAGCATTGAGCACTGTACTGGTGGCCGGCGCCTCGGACCGGTTCTCGCGAAGCTCGGCAGCCAGTCTTAGCAGGTTAACAGGAGTGTCGATATCGTACCAGGTGAGAAGTTGCTTTACTGAAAGATTGCCCGATCGGATGTGGTCGAGCGTTTGTCGTAGGACAACGTGTGTCGACCAGTCGATGCGGTCGAATAGGCTCTCGAAATACCCGCGCAAGCCCAGTAGGTAGTAGCCCCCATCTTGACTTGGGCCGATCACGACATCGTGGTCCGATAGCCCGTCAATCGCCGATTCCAGCACTTCATACGGCATTGTTGGTGAATCTGCGCCGACAACAAGCACCCGGTCAAAGCTCTTAAACAAAATCCCGAGAATCCTGTTAATCCGCTCTCCTAAATCGCCCTTGCCCTGGTCGATTACTGTATAGGTGCCGGGAACCGGCAGGGTCCCTATCCTCGTCACGCCGCCCTGTAGCGAGGGGTTGCTATCTAGGGCGATAAATTTCCCGACGCGTTGGATTCTGTCGACTTTGTGTACGGTATCCTCCAGAAAAGCGGAGTAAAGAGCAGCGGACTGTTCCGGGGTAAGCGGCGGGCATAGCCTCGTTTTAACGTTACCGGGAACCGGCATCTTAGCCATAATGACAATCGCGAAGCGCTCGATACATCCATCCATAGCCATATTCATATCTTATGCCCCTTCATATACCAACATAGCCATACTCATGCCAGTATACCTATCATCCTCATGTGAAGGGAAGTGTTCAAGCTGCGGGCTTCAGCGAGATCTCGTCAATGAGAACACTGCAGAATTCCGAAATGTCTTCCTGTAAGCGCCCCGAGATAAGGTTTCCATCAACCCAAACGGGCTCATTCTCATACCTGGCGCCGTGAGTTTCAAGCTCATATCTTACCTCGGGCGAGCCGGTAAGGGAGTGGTCCTTTACAATCCCGGCATCCAATAGATAGCGCACGCTCAAATCTATCGTTGCTAGAATCATCCCTGCATCATGCTCATCACGTATAAAGTTTTGGAACAGCTCGCTGTTTCTTAAATTGTCCGAGACGCTCCCGTCGCTTAAGATAATCGCATCGAAGTTAAAATCCTGAAGAGTTTCAATCCCCATGCCCGGTTTTACCAGCTCGTTGCCTTTGCTATCGATTAGCTCTACATTCTTATCCAGCGCAGCAATTATGATTGATATGCCCGCGTTACTAAAACAATCCCTTAGTCGATGATAAATCTCGGCGTTGAAACTATCACCGAGAACGATGGCTACTCGTCGCCGCCAAGAACTCATACTTCATCCCTCCATCACCTGAATTTTCCCGCGGGCATCGGATGGTAAACGCGGCGCCGCGCCGTCGTTGGTGGTAATATGAAGTAATTGAAAGCACCATAGATCGGCAGTGTCCCATACTGCAAGGGGAATATATGCGCAGGTATTCGAAGAAGCTGAGGCCGTTGTCACCTGCGGCGACAGTTATCTTGATAGCCTTTGGGCTTATTTTTGTTCTGAGCCGCTCGGGCTGTAGCAAACCCATCACGTCCACTATGCCCAAAGATACGATCGGTCAATCGGCGACCTCGGAACGTGCGGTTTACGTTGATAAGGGTACTGGGCACACGCAGGAATCCCGCGACACCCAAGGTGTGCAAGATGCTCAAGACACAACGCCGGATAACCAACATGCTCAGATCGCTGAGGTCACCCGCGTTGTTGACGGCGATACAATCGTGGTCGCCATGAACAGGAAGCTTTATAAGGTGCGGTTTATCGGTATGGACACGCCGGAGCGCGGGCGGCCCTTCTACCGCGAGGCGACCGATAAAACAAAGGAATTAGTCCTGGGTAAGCAGGTGCGCATGGTAAAAGATATCCGCGAGGCGGATAGATACGGCAGGCTGCTACGCTACGTCTATGCCGATGGCGTTTTTGTAAACGCAGAGCTGGTGAGGCAAGGTTATGCGGTCCAGGCTACCTTCCCGCCCGATGTGAAATACGTTGAGTTGTTTAGAAAACTTGCGGCGGAGGCCCGCGACAACGCGAAAGGCTTATGGGCGACTGACTAGAGAGCAACACTTAACCGACGGTTTAACCTAAAGAACGGTCATAAGGGTAAGTAAACAGGGAGCGGGCTTTAACCCCGCTCCCTGTTTTTATAACAAGCTACGCTCGCGTCCTACTAATTGTATGCGAGCTTGCGTTCTCTACCAAGCTCGTCGCTAATCTCGTCCATTCTCAACGTTATATCGATAAGTTCCTGTTTGGTCTTAGCGGCCTCTCGGACACATACATCACAGTTTGCCCGGCAATGAATCTTGCGCCGTAGCTCATGCGCTTGTTTCTCCAGTTCCTGGTATTCGACAAGCAGATCGTCCGCTCTCATGTACTTCGCCTCCCGGCTCCTATGTTACTCCTAACATGCGCCGAAACATACCAGTTTCTTCCATATATTTATTCCCACCCCAGGGTTGTCCTAAACAAGCTTGGGGTTGGTAACATTGCTCTCACTTATTCATAGTGAAGCGCATCGATCGGATGGAGGCACGATGCTTTCATAGCCGGATACACACCGAAGAAAATCCCTATGGCTAACGAGAAACCAAACGCCAGCACGATCGCATTGGTCGACACGACGGTCTGAAACCCAAATCCCACCTTTACCGCGTAAGAGATCGCTATGCCCGAGATAACGCCCACGATGCCGCCAAAACCGCTGAGCACCATCGACTCGATCATAAACTGATTCAAGATATGTTTGCGCTTGGCGCCGAGAGCTTTTCTAATACCGATCTCTTTCGTGCGCTCTGTAACCGATACCAGCATGATATTCATAATCCCGATACCGCCGACCAAAAGCGATATACTCGCTATGCCCCCGAGCAGAATAGTAAATACGCCGGTAATGCTCGAGAGGGTATTCAGTATCTCTGCCTGGTTGCGGATAGTGAAATCATTGGCCGCATCAAATGCGATGCGATGTCTCCTTCGAAGCACGCTCTCGATTGCCGCCGAGACCGCATCCATATTTGCGTCTTTTTCAACCGCAACGTCTATCTGTCGAATAGACTTACTGCCGGTAAAGCGCAGCATGGCCGTCGTGACCGGGATGATTATCTGGTCGTCCTGATTCATAAACCCGGTGGACCCTTTGGAGCGCAAAATTCCAACGACGGTAAACGGCACGTGGTTGATCAAGATGCGCTGGCCCATGACGCCCATGGCTTGCACGCCCAGGTTGTCTAAAACGGATGTGCCGACCACGGCGACTTTGCGCGCCACCTTAACGTCTTCGATGCCATAAAGCGTTTACTCATTCACTTCCATCCTTTCGTAGCCAACTATGTAACGCCGGAAAACTGCTTTTCATGCCGGCGGACAGACCCGTCACCTAAGATATTATACGGTGGTTTCTTGAGAAAATGCTGAGAATCTGTTGAAAACATTTATTGGGTTAAAGGGATTACATCAAAAAAACTGCGGGGAGCTTAGCTCCCCGCAGCCCTCGATTGGTTTGCAGATACTACCGAACCTTACTTAATACCTGATCTTAATACTTTCTCCCATATTTTGCTCTATGTCGTCCAACTTCATAGTGACATCGATTAGTGCTTCCCTTAGATGATCCATATTCTCCGTCATGCAACCGGTATCGAAGCTATGCATCGCACTTTCAATCTCGTGCGCTTTGGTCGTTAAGTCCTTCACCTCTTTATCAAGCATTTCGTCTTTCACGTTTCTCGCCCCCTGCCGTTCAATCCTCGCTTTAATCATATGTAATGTGGTCGATACTCTCCCGGCGCTTTATATATACC
>NZ_JBTSLF010000056.1:0-15712 GCF_054640775.1 Candidatus Aquicultor sp.
AATTCCGCGAAAGTGGCAAGAATGTAACAACCGCTACTGGAGCACAGAGCAGCTCAACCGTCTACACGTGGGATGTTAGTGCAGCAAGCACAAGCCCCGGCACAATTGTTATCAGCAACATCAAGGTCAATGTTGCTTCAAACGCAAGCCAGGATGTTAAGGTACAAGTTTCTGGCGCTGGCATCACGACAAAGACCGTGACCGTTGGATCGCTTTCATCGACCGCAAAGGCAACGATTAGCGCTACAAGCAAGCCTGCCTTGAAAGTGAATATGCCAAACCAAGCTGGCGGCGACATTGTGATCACCGAGAGCAATGCTGGCGCATTGCCAACAGGCACGTTTGTATTCCTGCATGTCTTTGACCAGATAGCAGATAGCAGTGCACTCGTGACCTTTGGCGCGAAGCCGTCCATTAACGTGACCGATGGGAATGCAGAGGCAGGCTCAGCCGCTTATGTAAGTGGTACTGGCCTCCAAGATTTCCAAACAATCGTATTCCAGGTTACCAATACGAGTACGGCTGCTTCAACGTTCAAGATCAGCGGAATCAAATATGATGTCACCAGCAAAGCCATAAACGGTGATGTCATAGTTGATGTTAGAACCAACACAACTGATTCTGCTGCGGGCTTTAGTAGCGGAACCAGGCTCGCAACCGTTGCTAACGCCACAATCGGTGCTGCAACGCCAACCTTCAGCGACGTTCCAGCAACTCACTGGGCATTCAGCGCTATCGAGTTCCTCGCTAGCGCGGGGATCATAAACGGCCGCACAAGTGGTCTGTTCGATCCTAACGCTTCGATAACCCGCGGTGAGTTCGCAAAGATCATTTGCCTCGCTGCTGGTCTAACACCTGTCAGTGGTGGAACTGCAAGCTTCAGCGACACATCAGGCAACTGGGCAGCCGGCTACATCGAGGCTGCTAAGACTGCCGGTCTTATCGGCGGTTACCCGGATGGAACCTTCCGTCCAAACAACCTGATAACCCGCGCAGAAATCGCTAAGTTGGTTGTATTGGGCGCAGGCTTTGCAACTGACACAAGCGGTGCTGGTTTCACAGATATCGATGGAAACTGGGCAAAAGACTTCATCCTGACCGCTGCTAATAACGGCGTTGTCAATGGTTACACAGACGGTACCTTCCGTCCGAACAACCATGCAACCAGGGCAGAGGCCAGCGTTATGGTCTACAACTGGCTCGCAGGTATCTAACTAGTAAAAACACCAGACCTAGTAGGGGATGGTGAAAAGTAAAAAAAGAGCGCCTCAAACGAGGCGCTCTTTTTATTGTTGTCTTTCGTGGCTGTGAACCGCTTACCCCGGTTACACCCCCATGTTGCATGTGCAGGAGCCATCCATCATGCCGCTGCATGTGCAGCTGCCGTTTGACATGGTGCTGACGCACTGGCCAAGCATTGAACTGGTGTCGCACATCTGGGCCATATCCGAGATATGCTGGCCGTATTCTGTGCCTGGGGTTGGCATATCACAGGCCATAGCGGGGCTAAGCGCTGTCAGGAATAGTGTGAGCGCTAACGTTACCATCAAGAAGAACTTCATTCGTTCACCTCCCTCGCTTTTTCAAGCGGTTAATAATTACTATGCTAGGTAGTAGATTGCCGAATGTCAATAGTTACCATCACTTAGACGAGCCGGGAATAGCTTCTGTTGCAGGGGGCCAAAGGCGAGTGGTTGTAACGATCGTAGAAATAATCATCGAACCGATAAAAAAGGTGCCCACTAGGTAGTCGGCTGTGAAGTAACGACTCGTGTTAATCTGCGGCCAGGCCAGCGCAATGGCGTAGATAATAGAGGCGGCGACAGCGCTTATCGGAATGGATATGAGGCGAACCCATAACGGGGAACGCCACCAGGCAACAGCATGTCTTTGTATCCAACCCGGCAGCTCAACCAGGCACACGGCGACCAGCACGAGGTTAAATGCGGCAAGCGGCATAACAAAGCGGGGGTGGCCGAACGCAAATAGAAGATGGAATGCGAACCAGCACACGTAAAGCATTGGGATAATAAACCCGCGTTTCCGCCGCACTAGAAGAAGCGCCCCGAGCCCCGCCAATAGCCACAGAACATGTTCAAGCCTACCAAGCCACAGTCTATAAGAGGGGAACGTCTTATTAAAGCCGTGAATCGGCCGAATAAAGAACGGCG
Source organism: Candidatus Aquicultor sp. (assembly GCF_054640775.1). Taxonomy (NCBI): domain Bacteria; kingdom Bacillati; phylum Actinomycetota; class Candidatus Aquicultoria; order Candidatus Aquicultorales; family Candidatus Aquicultoraceae; genus Candidatus Aquicultor; species Candidatus Aquicultor sp. The sequence goes on from NZ_JBTSLF010000056.1 coordinate 2,172, forward strand.
TGCTCAAGCTCTCTTTTGTCCAATCGTGATCCTTGTTATCCAGGACGTTCCAGCTCAAGCCATCGGGTGTGCCGAAAAACCGGGGAAACTTTAGCACAACGTTTTTTGCGAACGCGAGCTTGTTGGCTGCAATATCGGCAAGAGCCATCTTGTAGCCCGCGTTGTTGCGGGCAATCTCTCCGGGTATTTTCTCAACGGGGTTCCCGGGTGGGTACCAGCGACCGCCTTTGCCCTTAACGTTGTTTCCCATCCAAAAAACCTCGCCGCCATTAGAAGAGACAAACACCGGACTTCCCAGGGCGACATAGTTGCGAATCGTCCATGGGATGATTACCGCAAGCATGATCGTCCCCATCAAAGCAGTGAGGCCGACCGCTCTAACCAACCCTGTGCGCTTAATAAAAAGCCATATAAAGAAAATGGCGGGAACGATGAGAATCGCCGGGCGGGTTAGGGCCGCAATACCGAATACAAGCCCTGCCAGGACGGTTCGTGCGGGCATCTTGAGTTTGATTCTATCATCGAGTAGCACGATAAAGCCGCCGAGAAGAAGCGGGATAAAGAGGTTCTCGGAGGCCAAAAGGTTGCTATAAAAGATGAAGTTGGGGTATACCGCCGATAATGCCCCCGCAACCATCCCGGCCGGTGCCCCTGCCAGCAGAGAAGTCAGACGGTAAATGAGATAGCATGTGAACGTACCGATTACCGCCTGAGCCAGTTTTACCCCGGTTAAACTTCCCGTGAGCTTAATAAGAAACGCCAGAAAATAAGGATAACCCGGTGGAAACTGCGCGGTCGGGCGCCCGTTAATCGAGAAACCGGCCCCCGCAAGGATGGAGTGGGCCCTATCATGATACCAACCGAAATCACTGACAGGGATTGAAGGCAACCAGAATATCCACGCGACACGAACCGCGAGGGCCGCTACAAGAATGAGTGCCACGATACTGGTGCGTTTCTTCATATCCTCAAGACCAGACAACGCCTCTCCTTAAAAAAGAACAGCTCTATTGTTTAGTATATTTACTACAACTCCTCACTTTTAAATCACAGATATGAAAGAAAGTAGCCCGCGAGAGAAGCGATCTGAGTACGGGGCTGATATTACATCAGCCCCGTACTATTTTCACCAGTTTATGGAATTAGCAAGCGGACCTCACCCGTATGTACTTTAGCTTAATTCTGGAACCGGCTAACACTAAAGTTGTGCTTTAGGAATATTAGTAATTGCAAACCTATCGAATGATGCACGTAGATAAACTGCCCAAGATTCTAACTTAGCGCGATGCATAGAGAAAGCGCTGTTAATCCGGCATGTGCTCAACCTTAACTTTAACGTTAAATAGCTTATTGAGGGTTATCATGTTGATTTGGCGCTTATTTCGGGCGCTCAAAATTACGCCTATAATGACCGATACCAAAGATAATGTTTAACTCTTTAAAGAACCACCGGGTAACTAAAATACTATTCTTTACGGCGCTTGCATTTATTCTGACGACAGGCGTTTCTCTTGCGTTATCCGCAAAGCCGATCGCTCAGACGCTAAATGTGGAACAGACGCCTGTCTTAATGAAAACGGATGGGGGAATGGCAAGCGATATGGTCCCCGGAGAAATCCTTATTAAGTTCAGCAAAGACACGAGCGCCTCACAAATCCGAACCGCCAATAGAAGTCTAGGCGCAGAAGACGCAGGGGAGGCCGCAAATCTGCGAGTTCATCGGGTACGGCTTCCAAAGGGCATGGCGATAAAAGATGCGATTGCTAGATATAAGAAGATGCCCGGTGTCGAGTATGCCGAACCCGAATACCGTTATTTCATGCAGCAAGTGCCGAATGACGAATATTATGCTGACCAGTGGGCGCTTCCAATGATAAAGGCGCCTCAGGCGTGGGATCTGACGACCGGTGGAGAGGTAGTCATTGCGGTTGTCGATACCGGCGTCGATTACAGCCATGAGGATTTAGCCGGCAAGGTCATTAAAGGATACGATTACGTCAACAGCGATACCGACCCGATGGACGACGAATCGCACGGAACGCATGTTGCCGGCACCGTTGCAGCAGCCACCAACAACGGAACCGGTATCGCCGGGGTTTCCTGGGGTGCGAAGATTCTGGCCGTCAAAGTGTTGGATGCAAGCGGAAGCGGTACGAGCTTTGATGTCGCGCAAGGCGTCAGGTATGCCGCCGATAACGGCGCCAGGATAATCAATCTAAGCCTCGGCAGTTACGGTTCGTCGTTAACTATATCTGACGCAATAGCATATGCGCAGGATAAAGGATGTGTCGTCGTGGCGGCGGCGGGAAACGATAATTGCAACACCGCGCATTATCCATCGGCATACCAAAAGGTCATAGGGGTGGGGGCGACCGATTCGTTTGATGTAAAATCGGGGTTTTCGAACTACGGATGGTACGTGGATGTCGCGGCGCCGGGAAGCGATATCTTAAGCTGTTATTCTATTGACGGCGGATATGCCTACGGCAGCGGCACATCGATGGCCACACCGCACGTAGCGGGTCTGGCCGCGCTTATCGCAAGCAGGTATCCGGGCCGAACCGGCGACCAACTCGCGCGCTCGATCATGCGGGCGGTGGACGATCTCGGCGCACCCGGCAGAGACGATATCTATGGCTACGGGCGCATCAACGCCGAGAAGGCCGTGTCCTCCCCGTTCGTATCCGCCGAGGAGACCGGTACGTCTGCGGTGTACTCCGGATCATGGAGCGATGGAAATTCGACCTATGCAAGCGGTGGCACATATAGGGACTCGAGTTCGATGGGTGATTCCATCACCTACACGTTCAACGGGACCGGGGTTACCTGGGTCGCACGCAAGCATCCCGCGGCGGGCGTTGCTAAAGTCTATATCGATGCGGTCTACCAGCAGGATGTCGACCTCTATGGGAGCGACGATTACCAACAGCTGGCCTATACGAAAACGGGTCTCTTGGAGGCAAGCCACACGATAAAGGTCGAAGTTGCGGGAACTAAGAATGCCGCATCAGCCGGGTTTAGTATAAACGTGGATGCGTTTGATGTCGCCTCGTCAGATATGACCGCGCCTGCTACCGCGATTACCGTAAACCCGGCATCTGCAAATGGCAACAACGGGTGGTATTCGTCCGAGCCGACGATAACACTCACGGCAAACGAGACCTCGACCATCTATTACAGGTGGGATGGAGGAGCCGATACCACCTATACCGCTCCATTCCACGCAATTGCCGGTACGCACACGCTAATAGTGCATGCTATCGATCTGGCCGGCAATGCAGAGGTGGACCACGGGCAGCAGTTTAAGGTGGATATCATGCCTCCGGACAAGCCTAACCCGGCGGTTACCGCGCTTCCAAATGGTAACTTTAAGGTGACATGGGGTACACCCGTGGATACGGACTCGGCCGTTGACTACTATTCGGTCTCCGTTAACGGGACCGAAACCACGACATCCAGTACAACCTATACCTTTGCGCCCACATCGAATACAACGTATACCGTGTCCCTGAAGGCATATGATAGCGCGGGTAATCTTTCGCAAACCGGTACGAGGACCGCTTTTTCAAAAGCAACGCCGGTCATCAACGCTTTTACCGGAAACAACATAACACTTGCCCTCAAACCGGCAGGGGATACGGAAACACCGGATATCCCGCAGGTGACAGTATCCTTTGCATCTATTTCATCTGCCGGTGAGACATCGGTTAGCGCAAACTCGACAACCGGTGTCATACCACCATCCGGATATAACATTCTCGGCAAATATTATGAAATAGAGACGGCCGCCACGTTCACCGGTGTAATAATCGTAACGGTCCCGTACAGCGATACGGGATTGACGCTCGAGCAAGAGGCGTCTTTAAAGCTCTACCACTATGAAGGTGGTGATTGGGTCGATAGGACGGTCTCGGTTGATACGCTTAACAACCTTATCACGGCGCAAACCAGTGGGTTATCCCCATTTGCCGTTTGCCAGCAACAGGTAGTACCCCCAGCGGGTGGAGGAGGAGGCGGCGGCGGTGGTGGCAGTCCGCCTGATACCGGTACGCTTGATAGCACCGAGACTACCTCGGCTTTAACTAAAAACTCAAGCGTTGATTTTACAGATATTCTACCGTCTCACTGGGCGTATAGCTATATCCTTGATTTAACCCAACAGGGAATCATCAAAGGGTATACGGATAACACTTTCCGACCGGCCGCAACGGTAACGAGAGCCGAGTTCGCAAAGATGATCTGCCTGGCGATGGGCTGGGAGCTTGACGGCGCAGCGGAAGCGTCGTTTAGCGATGTTTCTAAAAGCAGCTGGATGTACAGCTATGTCGAGACGGCCAGGGCGCACGGGTCGATATCCGGTTATCCCGACGGGACGTTCAAGCCAAATAAGAACGTTACCAGGGCCGAGATCGCTAAGATCATTTCCCAGACGCTTAACCTTGCGCCGGGCTCAAGCGGCCTTAACGATATTAGCTCATCGTGGGCGAGAGACTCTATTAACTCATGCGTTACAGCCGGTATCGTTGGTGGCTATGCCGATAACAACTTCCGGCCCGCCAACACCGCATCCAGAGCGGAAGCGGCAAAGATGATCGTCGGCGTGCTGGCCAGTATATAGGAAGCAGCCTGTCCCTTCGGTTGGTTACCCCCTAATCATGCACCTCTAAAGGTGAATACCATTTCATAAATCTTCTTCCGAAACCCTAGGTAAACATGCTAAGCCCCGGTTCTTAAACAATCCATCCTCCAAAATACCGTTTACCAATATTACGTACGGGTAATAGTCTTTCTTATCCAGTGGTTGCTTGTCGCCCTGTACCTATCGTTACCAGATTACATCTGTGCCAATAGAGAAAGCTGGCTGAAATTCGGAGGAGGAGATATGGCCTGGTCAAAAAGAATTGTCTTTTGTAGGAAACCATTGATGTGGACGGTGTTACTCACCGCCCTTATGCTTGTTTTATTTGCATCGCCCTCGGCTGCCATAGCCTACGGCAATTCGGAGGTCAACCTGACCTGGGACACCGTAAACGGGTGGAATTACGAGCCATTCGCACCCGTCACAGTGACGGTTAAAGACCACAACGGCGATCCCAAGGGGAGCGCGACCGCCGCGGTCGATACAGACGGCAGGTATTACATCGAGCCGTACGGCTTCAGCTCAAACGGCTCGTTCGATATCAAGAGCGGAGACACGATTATCGTTGAGATAGGAGGAACCGCACCGGTCACAGAAACGATAACCCCAAATCTTTCGGCATTTACCAGCGCTACGAATGACGCCATGCATATTGCGAGTAACCATAACCAGAACATTGAAATAGATATAGATAGGTATAAGGACGGTGCTCATGCGACCGTAGAAACGCAAACTGCGGCAAACGGCACGTTTACCTATGACGCCGATTATGATATTTTACCGGCCGATTATTTTTATGTCAGCTATCAAGAGGGTAACGGGAACAAGGTGAGCGTAGATGCCACAGCCCCATATGCGATGGCCGGCATTACCGAGGGTACCGTCTGGGGGTACTACTACGAGCCACGGACTGCGGTAACTATTGATGTCTACTCGGGCTCTACTAAAGTGAGCAGCGCACAGGCGGCAACCGACAGCGATGGCTTCTTTAAAACCACCGGCTTTGACCCTAACGCCGATATCAAGAACGGGTATACGATAACTGTTTCCTCAGGTGATGAGGTAGATACGTTTAAGGCTAACCTTAAAGCCGATGTTGATTTTATTGCCGGGACGATCTCGGGAAGGACGGCTCCCGGTAGCTACATGGTCGTCCGTAGTTCGGCACCGGGAACGAAAGCGTATGTCGAATCTACTGCGACAGCCGACCGGAACGGGGTATTCTCAATCAAGGCGAACCCCGGCTTGAGCGACACTATTATAGTCGCTTCTCTACACCCGGACGGAAACGTCACCCGGCTTAAAGTGCCCTACGGCACGCAGACCCAATCGACCGGCCAGCCGACTATCTATAGCGATCACATCTCTCAGGAAGGGGCCATTATTAAGACGCAAGAAATCCGCCCCCAATCGCTCACGACGGCCACGGCTTCAAACGAGGTCACATTGAAAATTGTTACCAGTGGCGTAAGATTCTCAAGTAACCCCCAGGTCTTACCGCTTGGCGTGAAGTTCACTCAATCCATCGCGACCCTATCGGAAGATTCCAAAACCGCTGTATGGTATGTAAGCGATGCGACCACCAGCACCGTCGGGAAGATACTTTTCACCGATCTCTATTACGATGTCGATACCGGAACAGCTGAAGGCCCCGTTGAGGTTGAGGTGGCGGGCAGCTCGGGTGTTACAACCGAGACGGTAACGAATGCCCATATTCAAACCGAAAAGGGGGTCTTTGAAATCAGCGGTAGAGTTACCGATGAAAATACGTCTGGCATTGAAGGCGCAAAGATACACCTCTTTGCGGACGGCAGCCCTATGCTTGATATGAAAACATCACCGGACGGCGTCTACAGCTTCTCTGGATTGACGGCCGGTACCTATAAAATCGTCGTAACAAAAATCGGATATACCGCCGCGGAATTCGACACAAATCTGGCTAGCGATATTACCAATCAAAACTTTATCCTGAAAAAGACCGATATCGGGCTCGTCAAGCCTGAGGAAAACGGGGTACAAGCATTCGAGCAGATCGAGGATATCTTGGGTGATTTGGGATATCCCGATGTATCCGTCGTGACCACGGATGACTTGACCAACGTGCAAGAGCTTAAAGCGAATCTGCATTGTCTCTTTATCGACTCATCCCCGTTGACATACGATGCCACCCAGACGGCGGCCATCAAAGATTTTGTGAACAATGGCGGGTCGTTGTACGCATCGGATATGTCGTATTTCCTGGTCAGCCAGGCATTTCCCGGGAGAATAGCGTTCGGCGCCGAAGGGATTACGACGCCACAAACAATCGCAAGCACCATTAGGGATAGCGGATTTGCCGACTACGTGGACCCCTCTGATCCGGCAACGTCTTTGGCGGTTGGCTTTAACGAGTTTATGACGCCCTGGATCACGATTGATTCGGTTACATCCGGCTGCGACATCTTTGCCTCAGGAAATATCGCAGCGGGCAACGGGATAACCCTTGCCGATAAGCCGCTTGCCGTGGGGTTTAGGTGGGGTAAGGGCAGGGTTGTATATAGCAGCTACTTCTGCAGTCCCGATAGGAGCAATGAAGACGGGGATGGTCTCTTGCGGTATCTTATCCTCAACACGCTGGTCGGGGCCGAGATAAACAGTGTTCGAGACGCGCTGGCCGCCGGCGGCTACAGCATCGCCAAGATTAATGTAGGCTTGACCAACGCCTCGGATACGCCACCTGTTTATGGGTACGATATCGCATCTGGTAAGGATATGGCTATGGATCTATGGTGGCGCACGGGGCCGCTTAAGCTTTCCGTCTTGCAATCGGACACCATCAAAGAGGCGACGGGGACAACCCCACCCGCCAGCGTAACGTGGCAGGATGTACCGGCGGGGCTTTTGAAATATAGCGCCAGTGCAGCGGGCGATCAAGGGGATAATCATCCGTATGTAATCGCGCTCGGCACCAAAGCGACTACGCCGCCGGGTGGAGGCGGCGTAGGAAGCGGTGGATCGGGCGGTTCCGGCGGTTCCGGTGGATCGGGTGGAACCGGAGGCTCACCGGGCGGCAGCGGTCAGAACGGCTCGGATGATACCGGAACGCACATGACGATCGATGGCTATCCGAAAAACCTTATGGCTAATCAGGGCAAGGGGTATGTGAGCCTGAATTGGTCGGGCGTCTCCGACCCGAGCGTCACCGGCTACAATGTCTATCGTATTGATGGTAAATCGGGTGTTGGTATAAAACTTAACGATTCACCTATTGCGGTTACCTTCTTTAAGGATAAGAGCATCGAGTTTAACAAAACCTACCATTATTGGGTAACGGCCGCAAACAACGACGGTGATGAAAGCGAACCATCGGATATCGTAACAATAACGACCAGCGCTGTTTTAGGTGAGATAGCGTTTGCCGATGTTCCCGTAAATTCCTGGTACAAGGACTACATAGTCAAGCTGACCGCGGCCGGTGTTATCGATGGCTATAGCGACGGGTCGTTTAAGCCGCAGAATAACGTGACGCGGGCCGAGTTTTGCAAGCTGATACTGGCGTCGCTAGGGGAGAAGCCACTTGATAGCGCAGCCTTCTCGTTCAGCGATGTCTCTAGTCATTGGGCTAAAGGATATATCGAAAAGGCGAGGCAGTTTGGGATTATCGACGGGTATGGGGATGGGACGTTCAGGCCTGATGCCAGGGTAACGCGGGCCGAGATATCCAAAATGATATGTAGCGCAAAGGGTATGGCGATAAGTGAGGCGATGAGCGGTTTCTATGATTGCGACTCGTGCTGGGCAGATAAATATATCTCGTCGCTTAAGACATCCGGTATTCTTGCCGGCTATAGCGACGGTACGTTCAGACCGCAAAATAGCGCCACGCGCGCTGAGGTCTGCAAGATCATTGCCCTAATGATGAGTAGCGAATAGCGAGTGGCGAAGAGCGATTGGGTGTGGGTCTAGTATGGTAAGCACGTTTTCCTATACTAGACCCCTTTTTTATGAGTGAGGAATGTGTGAATAGCGATGGGGTACTTATTAGGTTACTAACTATAGCAATCCCTAATCGCTCTTCGCTAGTCGCTGCTTTTATGCTATTATGTGGTAATCCGTCTTCTGAACTAGCGATGGAGGTTTTTATGCAGCAACGATTATCACTAGGAATGCCACGATTATCACGGTTATCTCTACTATTACTGCTGGCTACGGCCTTATCCCTGTTGATGCTACTATCCCCGGCACCGCCGGCCGCAATGGCCCAGACGGGAGTAACTACCGACACCCCAACGATTGTTCCGATTGTGTTTCCGCTCGCCGGCAAATGCAGTTTTCAGGATACGTTCGGTGCGTCGCGTGACGGTGGCAAGCGGAAACACGAGGGCACCGATATCATGGCCGACAAAATGACACCCATTCTGGCGGTCGTTGATGGCACGGTCGACTGGATTTGTGACGGCACGCAAACAAGCACGGCAAACGGCCTGCCATACTACCAGCTATTATTACGCGGCGATGACGGCAACGACTACTTTTACCTCCATATCAACAACGATAACCCCGGAACCGATGATGGAAAGGGCGGCCCCGGCTATGCTTATGCACCGGGAATCGTCGATGGCGTGCGGGTAACGGCCGGTCAGTTCATAGCGTATGTAGGAGACAGCAGCAATGCGGAAACCACTGCCCCGCATCTTCATTTCGAGCTACATCTCGGCGGATATAAAAATCCGATCAATGCCTATCAATCCCTTATTATCGCGCAAGGCAAAAGTCTATTTAAGGATGTCGAAACGACCAGCTGGTTTTTCCAGTATGTGAACAAGCTGGTGAGCGATGGGATCATAAAAGGCTATGCCGACGGCCGGTTCAGGCCGGACGATCTCGTTACAAGGGCCGAGTTCATAAAAATGGTGGTTATCGCCGCCGAGATTGCGCCCGCGACTACCTTTGCCGGTGACTTTAACGATGTAGGGGCCGAGCACTGGGCCTGGCCGTATGTCGGGGCCGCAAAGAGCGCCGGCATTATCGATGGCGACACCGGGGGCAGGTTCAGGCCGGACATGCCGGTTAACAGGGCAGAGGCCGCTAAGATCATCATGAAAGCTTGCGCGCTTCCCGAGAACCTATCGGGCGCCGCGTTCTCCGATGTCGCCCAGGACTTCTGGGGCTACACGCCGATCATGACCGCGATGAACTCCGGTATTATCAGCGGTTACCCGGATAAAACTTTTAGGCCGCTTAAGTTCACCAACCGCGCGGAGGCATCAAAAACCATCTACATGATCTGCAAATAAACGCTTGCTAGGCGTAACTAAGACCAGCAACGGTCGTTTTTAAACTTGAAACGCCCTGCCTTTAAGTGTATGATTAGAGGCTAATGTGCTAAAAGTACAGACCTTTACTAAATGTACAGACAAGCAATAGCTGAACTTGCGCCCTCTTAGCAAGCAACCAATAGGGCTTATATGCAGTCAATCTAGGATTCACGGCTTAATCGAATCTTTAGGAGGGCTACTTTTGTAAAGGGCGAACTTTAGAAAAACGATAGCGATACTCACCGCAACACTATTGGCAGCATTAGTGCTCCTTACCGTAGCGCCGCTCGCACAGGCCGCAAGCTATGAGGAGATAAAACTGGTAAGACTAATCAACGATTACCGGATTGGTCGGGGCCTTGACGAGCTTATTCTTTTAGATAAGCTGTCGGATGCCGCCCGCGCGCATAGCGCTGATATGGCTGCTAACAACTACTTCTCGCATGATTCACAAAATGGCGCAAACTTTGCCGACAGGATCAAGGCGACGGGCTATAGCGCGAATACATCGCTCGGAGAGAACATCGCGGCGGGGATGTGGAAGGCGACAGATGTGTTTAACGGCTGGAAGCAGTCGCCGGGGCATAACAGCATTATGCTCAGCAAGGATTACAAAGCGATCGGTGTAAGCCGGGTCCTCGGGCCCGAGTCCGATTACCAGTGGTATTGGACCGCCGATTTCGGTGGCGTTATCGGCTCATCGGCCAAGATCGCACAAGTCTTCGAATCGGGTAACTGGGCGTATAACTATATCCAGTGGCTGATTAAGGAAAAAGCGGTCTCCGGTTATCCGGACGGCACATTTAGGCCAGAGAACCCGATCACCAGGGCGGAATTCGCCGCACTGATCGTCAAAGCACTCGACTTTCCAATAAACGGAACCAAAGTCTTTAAGGATACGCAACGCCATTGGGCAAAGGCATACATATCCACGCTGGCCAACCGCGGCTACATCAATGGGTACGCCGACGGCAGTTTCAGGCCGGATAGTCTGATAACACGTGCAGAGATGGTAAAAGTCATAAGCAAGGCCGGCGGTCTTAAGTTGACGACGAACACTCAGAGCTTTACCGATATAGCCGGCCATTGGGCAAAAAGCTATATCCTGATCGCCTCATCAAATGACATCATAGGTGGTTATCCAAACGGCAAGTTCCGCCCCGACACCCTTTGTCTCCGGGCCGATACCGCAGCCTGTATCTACCGGCTACTCAACTAGGGGTCCAGAGTTCGGGGACCAGGGGCAAGGGATGAAGGAGAGTGGGTTTTTTAAGAAGAAGGTTTCCCCCCGGACCCTGAACCCTGGCCTCTGGACCCTGCTTTTCTAGTTTGGGATAAACAAGATGGCGTTGCTGATCGAGCGTTCGCTTCCATCGCTCGGGTAATTGCAGACATCGCCGTTGAAGTAGAGGGTGGAGGAGCCGCCGCTGTCGAAATTCATAGCGTCGACAGCACCCCTGTTCTTGAGGTCTGCAGCGAGTTCGGTCAGGGTCATCCCGATGCTGAAACAATCACTTCTGCCGTCGATCACTTCTATAATCAGGTTGCCCTGAGAATCGATACCGATACCGGTTCTCGGATTTCTGCCTTTTACCTGGGACGAATCGAAACCCTCACTCTCAACGTTCACCTGTCCCGCCCTGACGAGCCTCGGGCCCCCGCCGATAGCTGCAGCGCCGCTCTGCCAGGGGTTAAGGTAGAACTTAAGGTGTACGGTATCACCGATTTTCATACTTCCGTCAAGATAATTTCGGCCCGACCCGGAATCGGCCGAAAGGACGATGTAATTAGGCTTGATTAGCGAGTTACCGCCGTGATTGACTTCGCGAACTGTTCCGGTAAGTTCACTGCTCGGTGTTACGGCGCCGTCTATCTGGATGGATACTTCGGTTCCGGTGTCCTCCGTAAGGGTAGAAGGGCCGTAGAAGGGGGTGTATGCATAAATCGTATCGGAATCACGGTCGCGGTATTTGTTAAGCCATGCGATAATGCCCGGCCGTCCGGTCGCGGCCATCACCGAGGCGCTCATCGAAGCCCGATCGATAAAGCACGTCTTGTCGGATAGGATGCCGAAGTAGCTTCTGCTGTTGATGGGTGAGGACAGGATCTGGTCGTCCACCATTAAGCCACTCGAGCCCCCGGTCTTAACTGAGAAGAAATCGGCGTTAACACCTGCTATCGCACCCTTTCTTTTGGCCATCGAACTCAGCCTCTCACGTGCCGCGACCCTGTCCTTTGCAAGGCCCAGCTTTATTGAGACCGGAGCCGTTTTCGGCACCTTAAGCACGTTGATGTTAATCGGTCCCGACTCGATAAAGCGGCGATATCGCTCACAGGTAACCTGATTGGCCGAAGAGCGCTCGAGCAAATAATCTTTGTTTAAGAGCGCCCGATAGATAAGCGCCGCTGCCTCAGCCCTGGATATTTGCGCATTCGGCCTGAATGTTCCATCTGAATAGCCGCTTATCAAATTGTTTTTGGCTGCCGTTTGAACATACTTGTAGCCCCAGTAACCCGATCCGACATCTTCAAATGTTTGGGCGCTTACGTTGGATGTTGAGTACCCCTTAACTTTTACCAGGATTTTAGCCAGCTGCACCCTTGTCGCTATCGCGTTTGGACGGAACGTATTGTCGGGGAAGCCGTCGACCAGATCTTGCTCGATGACCGTAGAGATAAATCCGGCCGCCCAGTGATTGGGCTCGACATCAGAAAACGCGGGCACACGGGGGCTTTTCGAGTATATGAAAGCCGTGGTTAAGAGCTTTGCAAGCTCGCTTCGACGCAGATTATCGGTTGGCTTAAACTTACCATCAGCGTTTCCATTTATAATCCCGTAGTTGGCAAGAGAGAGAATGTAGTCTGCCGCCCAGTAATGCTTACCGACATCGGGGAATGACTTTCTTGAGGCGGCATCGGCCGGCATCAAGCCACCGAAGATGACGGTTATTAGTAGCGCTGCTAATAACAAAGTCGCAAAAATGTTGCTACGTTTCATTGGCACCCCTCATGCAAACTAAAGCTTACTTACATAACCGGAATCTTAGCACTGCCTGCCTGCATCTACAAGCTTAACATACAAACGAGGGGATGGCTAAACCATACAATATGTTATTGCTCATTTCGTGTTTTTATCATACCATTGAACATCAGTGGCAACATCGTTACATCCCGCAAGATAACATATCTCAATTAGGTGGTTAATGGATGTTTTTTCTTAACAAAACCAAAGCATTATTAGCAGCATCGACAACCGTTGTTTTACTTGCAGGCCAAACAGCCGCATTAGCGGGAACCGTAAACATGAACCGCGCAGGGATACCCGCCACGCATGTAAAAGACAGCGCCGGCATAAGCAAGATCAAGCAAATCCTCATACGGCCGAAGTCGGGCGTAAGTCTAAAAGCGATAGAAGCTATCAATGCTCGACTAGGTGGAAAACGCGTTTCAAAATTACCGAAACTTGGAGTAATTAAAGTAACCCTTGGCAATAGCGATATCAACAAAGTGCTGAATGCTTATAACGCAAGCGGCATGGTAGAGTATGCCGAACCCAATTACACGCGAAAAGCAGCCTTGTTCACCCCTAACGACCCGCAATACCC
>NZ_JBTSLF010000057.1:0-15652 GCF_054640775.1 Candidatus Aquicultor sp.
GATCGCTTCTTGCGGGGTTCTTGCTCATCCCCGTAATCGGGGTCAAGGGGACCACCTTTGTCGCTGCGGGGCTCAACCTTCTTGTCGCCTCGGGCATGCTTGTGGTGTCGCGGTCTGAGAGCGGGAAGCGACTTTTGGCAATCGGCATATTCGCCCTGGTAGTTATCGGGGTCATCGCAGGCACCACCCAGCCGCCGGCAATTGCCCACAACTTCTACCGGATTGCCGACTATCAATCGTATGATGAGTATCAGCAATACCTCAAAGATATTAAAACCCTGTATTTTGATGATGACCTGCATGGGCGAATAACCGTCTTTCAAGCACCCGACGGCGAGCGGTCCCTGGCAAATGACGGAAAGATCGAAGGATCGAACACGGCGTACGATAAGCAAATCACCTCGCTGCTCTCACTTATTCCCCTTGCAAGCGCCCATGACCCTAAATCCGAACTTGTCATCGGGCTCGGGACCGGCATTACCGCATTTGCGGGTCTCACCGGTTCGAATGTTACGGTCGATATCGCGGAGATCAATCACGCCGCCCTGCCGGCATCAAGATTCTTTATTGGAAACTCCATCGAGACGAATAATCGCGCGCATATTTACTTTAACGACGCTAGAAACTACCTTTACACCACCGATAAAACCTATGATGTCATCACCTCGGAGCCAAGTTACCCGGTCTCAACGCATGTTTCTCATCTGTTTACTAAAGAGTTCTTTGAGCTTGTCTCGAAGCGCTTAAACAAGGGTGGCGTCTACTGCCAGTGGATCCCCCGCTACATCATGCGAGATGACGACATGTTGATGATGTTTAAGACATTTACCTCCACCTTCCCTATACATACGTCTGGGGCACCAACTTTGGAACTAGTCAGGCGGAAGATATTATGATGGTCGGCGTCAAGAACGATAAAACCCTTGATGTCAAAGATATCGAGAAGAAGGTGCGCACTATTGCAACCCAGCGGCTAGGGCTCAAACAGCTTGATTTTAGCTTCTACGCCGACCCTGCAACGATTTCTAAACTTGCCCACGGCACGCTCTCTGACGGAAGCCCCATCCCCCTCAATACCGATGATCGCCCGCTGCTCGAATTTATCGCACCAAAAAACCACATCGAATTCTTCAGGGAAGGTACCAAGGGGATTAATTAAAGGCGGGATTACTCCTTATCGATTCTCATTCAAAGGGCCGGGCAAATTCGGCTTTTTTTATTCACAAAAGCTAGCGGTTAATTCTTCCTTTAATGGAGCAACAGTTGTATCATTGGCATAATCTACCTTTAACGGGTAAGGCATAAATATCCATCCGCCAACAACCAAGATACGGCGGGCGTAAATAGCAAAAGGAGATGGTGAGCATTGAAAAAGGCGTTAACGATGATGGTTTTCTTTCTTTTCGGAGGATTTCTCGTATTCTGGAAATTCCCCGATGTCCAGAGCTGGTATCAGTTGAAACGGGAAGGGATTCTCTAAGCAGACACTCGCAATAACAGACGCATTATATATCACAGCAGAAAAGAGCCCGGCTTTAAGCCGGGCTCTTACTTTATCAGCGCCATTTCGGATGCTACATCGGCCTATTCCGGATAACCGTAAATTATGACTACCGCTTGCTAGACAAGCACCGGTTCATTCTGGTGATACTACGATAAGCTATTGCTATAGGTGCTTTTCACGGGCTTCAAGCGCTGCTTTACGCCGGCTTCACCGGTTGACCTACGCCAGTATTACTGGTTAACTTAAACAATATATGGTAGTTTTTCGCACATTTCATCGGACAAGAACCGTAATAATAATCGCAGTAATGCTTCTGCTCCTGGCTCCTACCGCGCTTGCCTCCCAGCTAGACGATAAGCGGACGAAGCTAAAGAATATCGATGCCCAAATAAAGGCGACAGAAGCCAAACAAAGCGCTGTCGCGAAACAGCAAGACGAAGCCCTCCGCCAGATTCAGGCAAGCAACCAGAAAATGGTCCGGGCGCAAAAGCAGCTCAATAGCATGCAAACGCAGCTCAACGATATGATTGCCAAGAGGAAAGACGCCGATGCCAGATTGCGTGAGACGCAGCAACGGCTGGACGCAACGCACGTAAAACTTGTCGATGCTCAAAAGCGCCTTGCCCTAAGACGAGGGGTATTCAATAAGCGCCTCATTAACGCTTATAAAAATAAAAGTCTCAGCATCGTCTCGGTGCTTTTGGGGTCAGAGAACTTCAACGATCTGATTAACCGCATTGCGTTTATAGGCATGATCGCCAAGGCGGATAGCAAAATCGTTTTCAACATGAAACAGCTGACTGCGACCATTTCATCTGAAATCGCCCAGGTCGAAGTCATGAAAAACGCCATAAGCGAACAGCGCGAGTACCTCGTCGCCGAGGAACACCGTATCAATGCGAAAAAGGGCGGCATTATCGCGCAACAAAAGCAGCTTCAAGACGAGGCGAGCAAACAACAGAAGCTCTACGCCATTGTCCAGCAAGAAAAAGCCCGGCTCGCACAGAGCACGAGTCTGCTTAGGACCACCTCAAACATAATAGCGGGTCAAATCAATGCGCTCGAGAAACGAAGCAGCGGCATCGGCGACACCAATAGGGCGCCCAGCATATCCGCCGGAAACCTATCGGCTCTCGCCGCAAAGACCGCCAAGAAATACGGGATTCCAACGAAACTCTTCTTCGCCCTCATCAAGCAGGAGTCGGGATGGAACTACCGGGCGGTGTCAAGCTCCGGCGCGATAGGGCTCACCCAGGTAATGCCGTTTAACATAACCGCCATGGGATACAACATCAGCGAGTTCAAGAACTCACCCAGCCAGCAGCTCGAAGCCGGCGCATCGTATTTGAGCATGCAATTCAAGACCTTCGGCCGATGGGACTACGCCCTCGCCGCCTACAACGCCGGCCCCGGCGCAGTACTGCAATACGGCGGCATCCCCCCGTACAAGGAAACGAGAAACTACGTTCGTTCTATCCTTGCCATGGCCGGACGATAGTAAACCAAGAAGACGATACGCTTCTTCTGTAGCTATTCATACCGCAGTGCCTCAATCGGGCTGAGACGCGATGCCTTAAATGCCGGGTATGCGCCGAAAAAGATTCCGATTCCGGCGGAAAAGAAAAAGGCTAGACCGACCGACCATATAGTTACCTCACTTGGTAACAACGCCCTCAGCACTAGCGAGCCGACGACGCCGATTAAAATACCTATTAAACCGCCAATAACACTGAGCGTCGCCGATTCAATCACAAATTGCATGAGGATATCGTGCGTTTTCGCACCGACCGCTTTTCTGATGCCGATCTCGCGTGTTCGCTCGGTAACCGAGACGAGCATAATGTTCATAATGCCGATGCCGCCGACTATGAGCGATATCCCGGCGATGCCGCCGAGCATTAAAGTCATGACGCCAGTGATGTTCTGCACGGTGCCAAGCAGGCTCTGCTGTGATGCAACGCTAAAGTCGTCCTTCTTTAAGGTCTTGCCAAGAATCCGCGTGATCTCATCGCTTGCCGTATCCACGCTGTTCTCATCGGTTGCCTCCACAAGAATTTGACTTATCTGGTCGGTACCGAGAAGGCGCTGCGCCACTGTTATCGGGATAAAAACAACGTCATCCTGGTCCATGCCGAGAGTTGAACCTTTCGCCTCGATCGCGCCGATAACGGTAAAGCGCTGGCCGTTGATGGATATATTGCGGCCAACCGGACTGTCGCCATTGTAGAGATCGCTGACGATGGTTTGTCCGACCACAGCAACTCTCCTGCCGCCGTTTATATCTGGATCTGTTAGAAATGCCCCCTCAGCGAGGTTATAGTTGGTCAACTTAGCATAATTTGCCGTCACACCGTTCATCGTTGTGGTGTCTCGTTCTTTGTTGCCAAATTTAACCATTCCTGTACCATTAACTGCGGCGCCAGCATCCAAAACGTGTGCTGCGCCTTGCTCGATCTGGCGCACCATACTGAGACGCAGCCTGTTGCTGACGCCACTACCAGGTCCCCGTCCGGCCTGCATGTTACCTGGCAAGACGTAGAGCAGGTTTGATCCTATGCTGCGAATTTGACCCGTGACAGAGCTTCTCACACCCTGCCCGACAGAGACAAGCAGGATAACCGCTGAAACGCCGATGATGATGCCCAGCGCAGTAAGCGTTGAGCGCATTTTATTCGCGATGATAGCATCGATTGCCAACCGAAAACTCTCAAGTAAGTTCATTTTTTCGCTTTCCACCAGTCATGTTCTTAATTATAGGCCCGTCCTCGACGATTTTTCCATCGAAGAGCCGGATAAGTCGCTTGGCATACTCGGCAATTTCAGCTTCATGTGTGACCAGAATCACGGTTTTGCCCTGGTCGTGCAGGGAGGAGAGAATCTCCATGATCTCCGTACCGGATTTTGAATCGAGGCTTCCTGTAGGCTCATCAGCCAGGATTATACCCGGGTCGTTTATGAGCGCTCGAGCGATCGCAACGCGCTGCTGCTGCCCTCCAGAGAGCTGCGAGGGACGGCTGCTAAGACGATCCCCTAGGCCAACGGCCTCAAGCGCGGCAACAGCCCGCTCCCGCCGCTCAAGGGTCTTTACGCCCGCATAGATAAGTGGTAATTCCACATTTTTCAACGATGACGCCCGCGGGATCAGGTTAAACGTCTGGAACACGAAGCCTATCTTTTCCAGACGCAAGACCGCGAGTTCGTTTTCTGAGAGATCGTTCGTGTCGTGACCGTCGATAAGGAGCGACCCGGCCGTGGGCGTGTCGAGACACCCGATAGCATGCATCAACGTCGATTTCCCGGAGCCCGATTGGCCCATAATCGATACGAACTCCCCATCGTTTATCGTAAGCGAAACACCATTGAGCGCATTGATTTCAACATCTTCAAGGTAGTAGGTCTTGTAGAGATCTCGTGCCTCAATAGCCATATGCTTTAAACCATCCTCGTGACATTAAGGTTCTATCTTTACGTGCTGGCCGTTTGTTATGGTGGATTTACCAACAACGATACGATCGCCTTCTTTAAGGCCTGAGGTAATTTCGTAAGAAGTATCTGACGATAACCCGATCTTAACTTCTTGCTGCTGTGCAATACCATTGCGGATGATAAACACCGTCTTTTTACCGTCGACTTTTACGGCATCAAACGGAACCGTTAATACATTTTTCTTGCTCGCGGTAGTAATATCAACATCCCCACTCATACCCTCTCGAAATTCAGTCTTCCCTGGGTTGACGACTATCGTTACCTGGAAGATCGTGCCGCCTGTCGAGTTCTTTGCAGATAGCAGCGAGATATCGGTAACCTTGCCCTTGAAGGTTTTACCCTCATAGGCGTCGAGGTTGACGTTCGCATCTTGCCCCACCTTAACTTTGCCGATATCGGCCTCATCGATATCCGCCGTGAGTTCAATCCTGTCGAAGTTAATGATCGTGATAAGGGCGGATGATCCGCCGCCGGATGCCCCCGCGCTTGCGGCGGCACTCATGCCCGCAATCTCACCGGCTTTTCCGTTTACGGCGGCGACCCTTCCAGAGAATGGTGCTTTTAAAACTGCATCCTCTGCTACGGATTGCGCCTGTTCAATCTGTGCTTGCGCCTGTTCAATCTGCGCTTGCGCCTGCTTAAGGTCTGCTGCGCGTGATCCTTGTTTCTGTAATTCGAGCTGAGCCACTGCAACATTTAATGATTTAAGCGCTGTGTCAAGTTGCCCTTGTGCGCCGTCGAGCTGAGAATCTAAGCTCCCGTCATCCTGCCCGATTTTCGCAATTTCAAGGGAGATTTGGGCTTGTTTTAATTGATTTTGAGCAATAGTGATATCTTCGTTGCGAGCCGATGCCGTCGTTAGGTTATACTGCGCATTTGCCGTATCGTAGGCTTTCTGGGCAGAGTCCACCTGCGTCTGGGCGGCTTGAAGCGCTTGATCATTTGTGGCCGAGACTCTCTGCTGTGCTTTATCAGCGGACTCGACAGCATTACTATATTGAAAGTAAGTGGTTGAAGTTGTATCCCCCGGATTTGTATTCTGGTATGCGGCGAACACACTAACCGCGTTATCATACGCCCGCTCGGCTTCGGCCAGCGATTTCGCATTAACCTCAGAGACCTTATTGTAATTTGCCTGCGCGCCGGCGAGCGCCTGGGATGCCTGATCCCTCTGAGCTATTGCGACAGCAAGTTGTTGTGATGTTGTACCGCTTCTCACTTTATTGAGCTGCTGGGTTGCAGTATCAACGCCGACCGATGCATTATCGACATTGAGCTTAGACTTTTTTTTCGCTTGCGCGACAATTTTATTGACCGTCTTAAGACTGCGTCGCGCGCTGTTTACCGCTGTGGCAGCCTGATCGACTTGTGCCTGAGAAACGGCGAGCTCAGCATGACTACGCCCCGAACGCAGCTTATCGAGACCGGCTTGTGCTATTTTTAGGCCTGCTTGAGCTTGGCTTATCTGCGGAAGTATCGAGTTCATGTCGAGAGTAGCGAGTATTTGTCCTGCAATAACCTCATCACCCCTGCGGACATCTATCTGCTGAATCCGTCCACCGGATTTAAAACTCAGCTCGGCCCGGCTCGGGAGAGATACTTTAGCTGGGGCCGACACTAGGATATCGATATTGCCCATCTCAGCAGTGGTCGCCTTAACCGTCGCCGCACGTGATGATAGTGAAATCTGCGACCAAGCGATAATTGCCACCAGTAGAAGCCCGGCAACTGCGGCAATCCTTTTGCGATTTAATTTTGGCAAAGTTCTTCCTCTGCCCTTCTTTTGTGATGATAAGCCCAATTCAGTTCTCTCTTTCTACACAAGTATAACCGATACCAATCTCACTAAGTACTTAGTGAGATTGGTATCGGCCGGTTGCACATAGGGCGAACTAATATCTATCCCTGAAACGGATTATTTTACCGCCACTTGCTCAAATAACACAAAATCAATTATATAACACTGCCGATCGCTGGAATGTGACAGAAACAAGAGATTTCATAGCCAGCATGCAACCCAATCCTCAAGCCATCAAGATGGCCTCAGGCCAGAGGTAATAGCAGTAATCAACGTAAGGACAATTGTTCCTAGTAGCCAATACCCAGCAGACATAGCTATCGCTTTGCCCTTTGACATCTTATACGTAATTGAAAACCCTATGGCAACAAGCACTAACGACCACACAATAAATATGTCGATCCGGGACAGGAATGTCCCCATTGGGCTTATGAGATTATCTGCCGGCAGCAGGGCGGATAGACCCGGTTTCACTAAGGTTTTATTAGCAGCCGTGTAGAGAGAATGAACTATCTGCTGAATAATAATCGGTGCCTGGGCATATACAACGGTTGCCCAACCCATCCTAAAGCCCGCAACTCCGCCAAGCGCCGAGGCGGCTAAATGCAACAAACCCGCTTGGACGAGTAAGCCAAGAATCGTTATGAAGAGTGTGGATATAATGCTTATACCCTTTGCCAGGGGTGAATCGAGCATCTTTTCAGTCTGCGCAACCTGCTCGGGTGACATCTGCTTGGCATTTTCCGTTAGCTGCTGTTTAGCAAGCTCCAATGAAAGTGGGGCGCTTACCACCACAAGAAGCACCGATGTGATAACAAGCAACACGACAGGAATCAGCCATGTCGGCCTTTCCCGAATGCGTTCAAATGTTTGAGATGGACTTAGTAAGATACCTGCAACGTTCTTCACTGATTCCAAAGGTTCACCCCCGAAAAATACGACCTACGCTTAAGCTAAGGATTGCCCAACAAGCCTAATGTTATGACAGTCCGCTTAAATAATCCAGATACCTGGGCAAGAAAACCATGGCTCGCAAATTTCGAGATGAGTATCTATTCGGACCTTGAACTACTCAAGAAACTATCAAAGTATACTCAAGCGGTATCGCAGTAGACATCGACGCCATATGCACAGGATTCTAAATCCGCCTGTATTGCTTTATTACTGCTACAATACTATCCTTAGTTTTACAGGAACGCCTGCTGGGCAAACAATGCCTCTCTAAGCTCGTGCCCTATCTAAGATTTAGCAAATGCAACCGTAATTAATCATACTAAGAGGAGCCGTTATATGAAACGATTTTTTACAGCTGTTATGGTCATTTCGGTTTTATTTTTATTAGTCGGGTGCAGCTCTTCAAACGACCACGCTCAAGATAAATCGACTCAAGCAAATAGTGTAGGTATTCAAACCGTCAATCTTAAAAGCGATATTCCAGGCGGCGTTACTTTTACTGTGAACAAAAAAGTAACAGCATCACTTAACTATCAGGATAACGGAAAAGATCAGGTGTTAACACTTGTTGATGGCGGAGGTTTGACATGGCGTCTAAACATACCGGCTAACGCTATTATGGGAAACAAAAAGATTAAAATGACGGCATTGAACAACGTTAAGAATAAAACTATCGGGGACCTTTCAGGCGGAGTTTTACTAGAACCTAATGGACTATATTTTATCGTTCCCGCCACTCTATCGGTATCCGGACGTAACCTTGAGAAGAACGGTGTGATTCTAACTGGCGACCATAACGGCAAGCAACTAAATTATGCTATCAACACGAGTAACGGTAAAACCATAGAAACACAGCTATTCCATTTTAGCGGAGCCTACGCTGGTGAACTCGACGATGCATTTAACAAGGGCACGAGAAAAGCGGCCATGGATGCATATGAGACGATTGTAGATGAGGCAAAAGCTTTACTTAAGAAACCTATTGAAGTTACAGAACCGCCATCAATTTCTTTGAAATGTAAGAAAGATGAGGAGAACGAAGAGGATTCAGCAGCCGTGCAAGAGTTTATTAAAGCTTCTCTTGAGCCTGAAGCAACTCTGATAAACAGGCTTCTTGCGCAAAGAAAGGCCTACGCGCAGGCCAGTGGCAGTGATAAGATGCCCTCCAGCAATGAATGGGAAATCGCTTTAGGTGAGCGAATGGTCAAAAAGGGACAGCTGATGATTGAGCAAAACAAGCCTAAAGAAGATAAGTTTTTGGCTGTGACGAGTTTTGCCCTTGCGGCGGAGAAAAATCTCAACCTACTCGCAGTCGGGAGTGGAACTAAATTGACGACGCTACTCCCCTCTCTAGCCACTTGGGCGGAAACCGTAGCCAGGAAATTCGTTAAAGAGATAAATAATAATCACGACTACACCTATCTTGGTCCTGCGATGAAGATGTTTCGGTACGCAGCGGTGCTCGGAGCGAACGGTCAAGGTTACGTGGATGAACTTGAAAAATCGATGCGTTTCCGCGTTGAGTATGAAAACCACGTGAACGCCGGAAGTGCCAAGCATTTCGATATAATAACTAAGGGAGAGGCTAAAATAAATCTTTTAACGGGCAAAGACACCGCTTCGGGCACCGGCAAATATACAAGTTATATATACCGTGGGATTGTTAAAGAATTCAAATCAACATTAGATATGCCTAATGAATACCCGGTTTCCGCATTTTTATTTAATTTCGAGCCCTGCAAATCCGACACTTTCGATATCTTAATTGACAATTTAGGGGCCGATAGCGAAAAATTTGTGGGAACGGTTTCCTCCGAAGATTTTACATTCACAAAAAGTAAGGTAGCCAAAGGTTACGTTAAAGCAATAGTATCTCGGTTGTTTAAGGATAAAAAAGCAAGTGCAAGTGACGCGGCCCTTTTAGGCGGAGATTTCTATAAATTCAGCATGCAGCTTAAAAACAAATCAAAAACTGCGGCGGAACAAACCTTTGAAGCGAGCGACGATAGATTCAGCACAAAGTGCACTATTAAGCTTATACATGATCCCGGCGAGTAGAACACGCGCCTTAAAACATAAACGATATCCTATGCCTTTTAGCCTTGTGGTCCAATATAAACTTTCGAGTTCCACAAACAGTTCGAATCCTGTCACCTGTCTCATTCTTGGGTAATAACTAAGGGCTTATGAAAAGCATTTTCGTAAGCCCTTAGTTGGGTCGTCCTGACAGGACATTATTCAAACCTGGATTTACTTGAAAAACTGGTAAATTACTTCTCTGAACTGTAGATATGATAGCAGGCTTGGTGAAAATGTCGAGGATTTTATGAAGAAGAACTAACCTCGATGCTTTTCATCAGTTCATTTGCTACATTAGAGCTTTCAAGCCGCATGATGCTTTCTTTGGCATTCCCAAAGCTTAAAAGATTTACGCTCCCATACCACACTATCCTTTGGTCGATAATGGCAAATTTCTGATGGATATTTGATTTGAACAATATATTGATACCGGTATTCTTCAAGGTATCAAAAATCTGCCCTAAGATCAGTCTACCCTTCTCTTTAAAATCTTCGGTCGGTCTTGTTATGACAGTTATTTTTACCTGCTTGTCAGCCACAGCCTCAAAATATTGCAGCATTTCCGCAACCCGCCTTTTGGTAACAAAGGGGCTGACTATCAAAACCTCGCTTGTCGCATTTATAATGTCGTTCTTGTAAATCGGTAAAAAGCTATGCTCATCAAAAATGATATCTACCGACTCTGATGCAATGCTTTCTCCTTTTGCTTTATAACCAATTGAGGCGTAACCTTTAAGCCTTTTGTTGTACATTCTTTCAAGCATTCTTATGTGGACATCGACATAATCGTATATTTGGACCTCGTTCTTATGCTCACATAATCTGTGAAGCCGGCCAGCGTATTGCTGCAATGTACCTTTCCATGATATAGGCATCGCTAAGAATAAAGTATCAAGACGGGGCTCGTCAAAACCCTCACCAATGTATTTGCCTGTAGCTACTAAAGTTAGCGGTTTATCGGGAGGAGCCTCGGATATTCTTGCTAATATATTCTTTGTTTCCTTGGCCCCCATGCTACCTGTTAAAGCTATAACATCGAGGATTTTCTCGCTTAACTTTTTTGCAAGCAGTTTAACATGGGCAGTTCTTTCGGTTAAGACAAGAGAATTCCTGCCGCTTCCCTGAGCTTTTACGACATCATCTACAATAAGCTGATTTCGTATTTCGCTAGCGGCTATTTCAGCATAGATTTCTTGTATCGTTAGTTCTTGTGCATCTTTATCTTTCGGTACCCTGAAACCTGTAAATCTTGGTATGACATAATGCTCAAAAGGTCTTTTTAAAGCTTGCTCTTTTGCCTTCACTTGAAAACGAATGGGGCCGCACTGCATAAATATGATCGGTTGATGGCCGTCTTTTCGAACAGGTGTTGCAGTTAGCCCTACTACATACTTTGCCTTTGCCTGCTTCAGTACTTGTTCAAAGCTGAAGGCGGAAATATGATGGCACTCATCTACTATAACCTGCCCGTAATCAGCGACGAGGTCTTTGACTTGGCCTTTGGAATTCAAGGACTGGATGATCCCGATGTCTACCACACCAGTAGGTCTGATCTTACCGCCACCAATAAGACCGACTTCTTTTGCTGATAGGTTAAGAAAGGTCTTAAGTCTCTCACACCATTGGTCCATTAATTGTCGCCGATGAACTAAGATAAGCGTATTGAGCTTTCTCTCAGCTATAAACCAGGCCCCAATAACTGTTTTGCCAAAAGCAGTTTCAGCACTGATAACTCCAATGTCGTGCGCTAAAGCCGCATTGGCCGCTTCTTGTTGCAGCGGAGCAAGCTCACCATGAAAACTTACATCGATATAGTTCCCTGCAAAACGCTCATCCGCCAACTCTGCCCGGATGCCGTGAGTCGCTAGCGTCTCCAATACTTCGCTTAAACATCCACGAGGTAGTCCGATATAGTTCTCGAAATCCTCCGCGCAACTTATCACCCTCGGTTTGCCGAATGTTGATAGGCGCATCGCCTGAGCTTTATAAAACTCAGGATTTTGAAACGCCGCTAATCTCATCAAGCGGTTAAGCATAGCGGGAGGAAGCCTACGTTTTTCAACATAAATCATGTTGCTTAAGACCAAACCAACGCTTTCTGGAAGCTGGTCTTCAATCATCTTAAGCGGCCTCATACCTGAAGGCGGCAGAGTCCATGGTTTATCATCCTCATCAGAGAAACTTGACCTCACACCAATTACGTCGCCGCCCGAAACTATTTCTTTAACAATCCGATTAACATCCTTGACTCTCACTCGTTTAATACTTGAGAGAAAAGCCCATTGATCGGGATGCGGCTCAAAATTCGCATCGAGGAATAAACTGTTGCCATTCTTTTTAGCTTCAAACTGCAGCGGAAGCGCTATCAGGTTTCCGAAGCCGCCTTTGGGTAAGGTATCTTGATTTGGAAACAGGCGGTCGTACGAATCAAGGCCTAGCTGGTGTCGCTTTTCCATGGTTCGTGTAAGCAGTGCACACCCAAGTTTGCGTGCCAGCGATGCAGAAATCGGCTGATCAAAGAATATCCATACATGAGCACCCTCCCCTGACCTGGAGCGCTCAATTGCTACAGGGATTTCTACCTCTTTGCAAGCCTGCATAAAAAATGCAACGTCATCCCTCCAAGCAGCCTTATCGAAATCAACCGCAAGAAACCAGCAGGTTTCATCCAATAGCAGCGGATAAATCCCTATAGTATGCTTTCCGGATAGATGATTGTTAATGATTTCGTCCGTAACCGCTCGAAACTCACGGTTCTCGCACTGCGCACACTTTATCCTCGGCTTTGCGCATAGCTCTCGATCCCACTCATGAAGGCAAGCAGGTGAATAGCCAGATTTGCCGCTTCTTCCTTCCCAGCGCATTGCAAAAACATCTTCGCGTCCCTGAAAAAGGCTTCTAAATAAGGCTATTTTAGTTTCAGCAGATGAGAGGTTAGTTATAGTGTTTGAACAACCCTGAGCTATGTCGAAAATCGTGGTTTGTACCGGTTCTACCGCTATGACTGGCAATCCAAGTTGTTCCCTTAAGCGACGATTTTCATCACGAAGCTTGGCATTTTCTGCTAGTGCTTTTTCAAGTTGTGACTGAAGATCATCGGACGCCATTAATATCTCCCTTTCGGCGAGACTCCGCATCTCTTATGATAAGATATGCTACCGTATAATCTATGTCCTTAATCTTCATCCCAAGGCCCACCGGCAAGCCAAACTTTACTAAAAGCGCGATCAGTGACAATTGCTGAAATAACTGGGTTTAAAAAGGAATATATATCATCGATGATCTGACTAAATTCAAGACCGCCTACATCAAGGCGATTACGCCTTAAAAATGCGCTCCATTGCTTTATGTGGTCCATTTCTTCTGCGAACTCACGTGTGAGGGCTATGGGTGTTACGTTTGGAATCGGTGTCTTGCGCCGATTAAATGTTGCATTGATTGCTGCCTGTAGAACATGGCCATTAAAAGCAAATATCTTTGACATCATCCAGATATCGTAAAAATCTTTCATGCGGCTGTTCACCATACCTAGCTTAACTATAGCTTCGAGTTTTTCAGCAATCATCGTCTCTTTAGGGTATGCCCGAAGCCTTGGTGTAGGCGACTCCAGCATCGTTGGATACTCGATTATTTCAATCTCAGGATTAACTGCATCACCAAAGCCAATATCAAGCTGTAAGGGAATCTGAGCAGCTCCAAGGTTTGCATTAAGAGTTATCCGTTTACCCTGGTACTCCTCATCCTCACGAATATCTATGACTTGAATATCCTCAGTATCAAATACTAGGCCATCTTGCTCTACAGGAGTAGCACAAATATTTTTAACCGTATTGATGAGGACATCATCGGAATTATCGCCAAAACCCAGAAAATCAATATCTCTAGTCGGTCGATAGAGCTCTTCTGTCCAGGCGAGGAATAGCATTCCACCTTTTAGAATAAATCTGTCAGCATACTCAGATTGGCACAGTCGATACAAGAATCGCTCATTTGCATACCTGGTAAGAACAAAGCCAAAATCTTCGCCGCGAGTCCTGCTTATATTTAGCAAGCGTTGGCGAATTGATGCTTCTATATTGGTAATCTGCCTATCTTTCACATAATCACCTCAAGATATGGTTTCATAACATTTGCCACCCGGCAGATTTTAGCATAATGCCAGAGTTCATCATTCGAGCATTTACTCTGCCTGCGACATTCACGAAGCGCTTCAATGGCGATATCGAGACCTATCTTATTGCGATACTTAAAGCAATCGGCAACCGTCTTGGCCGGAGAATAAATCTTTACAGTTACCCCTTCTATCTTATGCTCTTCAATACCAGCATCAAATGCAAGCCCTGAGAAACGAACGAAATGCATCATGGGGCGGTCGATCCTTGGTTTTCTTGCTTTTTCTTCGATGGCACACCATGCTTCGAAAGGTAGCTGCGTAGTCAGACCATGGAATTTTAGTGCCGATAGCAAACATACTACTCCACGAGGCACCCGCTTGGCAGCTTGAGCAATCGTGTGGTTCTCAGTAGGAACAGCATTAGGTAGAGCATAAAGACCGCGACCGATGTGCTCAATTAGTCCGCGATCACTCATTCGCTTCAGGTATACCCGTTCAATACCATAAACATTAAGATCCCGGGCTCTTATTGTTCCCTCTCTATTAACTATATTTAGAACTTGTTGTACCTTTGATCCAGTCATTAACTTCACATCTCATATGATACTTATTGTCGGGGTATATATAATTATCCCGACATATTGTAACACCTCTCAGCTTATATCGTCAATTTCTTTTAGAAGCTTCAGCATAATGAGGGGAATTAACGCAGCATAATTCAAGTATTAGGATAGCAGTTCGAATCCTGTCACCAACTTCCCCATAAAAAGAAAATGGCTTGTGAAAAGCATTTTTTCACAAGCCATTTCGTTGTCGCCCTCACAGGACGCTATTTGAACTCGGATGTGTTAAGGAAACTGGCAAAATATATGCCTGAGCTGCGATAATATAGTAACATACAATGGTTTTATTATAAAGAGCGACGGCAGTGTGACGTTCATGTTGGATAATGGTGAATAGATACTTTTGTGTCTAGCGTGTGGCTAGCGTTCCGTTTGTGATGGGCACTGCTATTCAAGTCTTGCTCCGTTGCAAAAACCCTTGAAGTATGTCGCTGAGCTGCAATGATATGCCGGCAGAGTTTATGTGGGAAATCGAGAGCATGCCGTGCACCCAGTGTGAAACAGCTGTGGCCGATTCCATATGTCTGTTCTTGCTGAGTTAAATGCTAAACGACCTCAAGATTTCTCTTGTAAATCAAAGGTTAGAATCTGCCGCACATGCTAACAAATACGGGGACTGCTTTTGCAGTCCCCTGTGAAGACCCATCTTCTTCTTGTACGCAACTATTTAGCAGTATAAGAGACTATTTCAAGGACTTCGCCACTGTTTGCATCGATGACCACGTTCTCGTCAGCTATTACAGTCGAAGCTTCCTGGGGTCTTGTTTCAGTTCTCGGGCCGTTCTTTAGCAGCGTAACGTTGTGAAAAGTGACAACCCAGCATGGGTAATTTCTCAACACTATATTCTTTCCAGGTATCCGAGGACCTTGGTTATTGGTAAATCTTACTTTAGCAGCAGTAGTTCTGACTTCGGCTGATTCCGCAGCTTGCCTGTCAACATCTATACCGGCAGACGCTTTTGCTTTCTTAATTGCGGTCGCCTCGCCAATCTTTGTTTGATCCTGCAACTCTTGTGCTTCAAGGCCGGCTAGTGCAAATATCGGGTTCGACGTTAGATCTTTGATGGGGCTCATGGAATTGTTGATAGCCATCG
>NZ_JBTSLF010000058.1:0-15582 GCF_054640775.1 Candidatus Aquicultor sp.
TTTTGGTTGGCGCTCGTATCGGGTGTCACCAGCAGTCTTGCTTACATCGGTAATTTTGCAGCAAGGGCCGAGCGCCGGGTGCATGTGTATACGGCGCTTGGGGCGGCGTTAGGTTCGTTCGCGCTTTTGCTGCTTGTCATATTTTTAAGGGCTCAGGCACTGGGCATTTCGCAAACGGCCGGCCCCTTTACGATGCGGATTATCTTTGCGGCGTTTCTCATCGGCATCTTTCTTTTAGTCGAGTCGATTTACGCGGGAAAGAGCACGAAGGTCAAAGCGCTTGGCATGGTGGTCATGCCGGTTGCGGTTATCCTGCAGTTTTTGGCCTGGCATGCCTATGGCCTCAGCGAGCAGTTGACCAACCAGCTCAAGAGCTACTGGGTTGGCATGCACGTCACCTTCGCCGTGCTGGCCTACGCGTCGATGACTGTGGCGCTCGCGCTGGCTGTCGCCTATATGCTTCAGGAAAAACAACTGAGAAATATGCGGACGAAGAAGCCCGGCAAGATTTTTCGCAAACTCCCGTCGCTCGAGATATCGGACGACCTGTGCCATAAATCCATTACGTTTAGCTTCACGTTTTTAACGTTAGTCATAGCAACCGGTGTCATGAGGGCAGAGATGTTGCCCGAGTGGTCGATGTGGTACATGGACCCGAAGATCCTTATGGCGATAGCCACCTGGGTCGTTTACGGTTCGTACCTTGTCGTGCGCGCCGCATTGGGATGGCGGGGCAAAAGGGCGAACACCTTTGCGATTCTCGGGTTCGGTGTGGCGATCGCAACGTATCTCATTGGAAACATCGGGTTTATCACCGAACTCTTGCCGAGTATACACAGATATGGTGGGGGTCTCGGTTAAGTAATGGCTTTTTACCCGTTATATATAGACTTAGAAAGCAAGAAATGCGTCGTAATCGGCGGAGGAGATGTTGCTGAGAGAAAGGTTATGTCACTCATCGAGTGCGGGGCCGATGTTACGGTCGTAAGCCCGCAGTTCACCCCGGGGCTGGCCCGCCTGGCAGAAGAGGGCCGCATAACGGCAACCGGGCGAGGTTACGAACCGGGTGACGTGGATGGGGCGACGCTCGCGATAGTGGCAACCGATAACAACGAGCTAAACAGGCAGGTTCATCAAGAAGCGACTAAAAAAAACATACCGGTTAATGTAGTGGATGTACCAGAGCTTTGTTCCTTCATCGTACCCTCGACAGTTCGCAGAGGCGATCTCGTCATAAGTATCTCTACCAGTGGAAGCTGTCCAGCCCTAGCAAAACACATTCGCAAGCAGTTGCAAGACGTGTTCGGGAGCGAATACGCGCGGTACTGCGAAGTCTTGAAGGATTTTCGTGCGGAAGTCAACGGCAAGTATGATGAGCCCGAAGAAAGAAAACAAGCCTTAAACAGGTTACTCAAGTCGGATGTACTCGATTTGATAAAGCAAGGCAATGACGGCGAAGTAGAGAAAAGAGTACGGTCATGCATATAATTGTTGCCGGTCTAAGTCATAAGACGGCCCCAGTTGAGATCAGGGAAACAGTGACGTTCCCCGAACAGATTCTATCAGACGCCCTGCATATGTTGACTGGCTATCCCAGTATCAACGAGGCGGTCATCCTCTCTACGTGCAACCGCATGGAAATCTACGTGGTTGCCAGCGACCCGGACAAGGGCAAGGATGATGTAATCCGGTTTATCAGCGACTACCACTCACTGGAGCGCGATAAGCTCGAGAAGTACCTGTATTTCCGTGAGGGCAAAAATGCGATCCTTCATTTGTTCAGGGTTGCTTCAAGCCTTGATTCCATGGTGATAGGTGAGGCGCAGATTCTCGGCCAGGTAAAGACCGCCTACAACGCGGCGTTTGAGGCAGAGGCGACTTCTACAGTCATGAACCGCCTCTTCCGCCACGGGTTTTTAGCGGGCAAGCGGGTGCGGACCGAGACGGAGATCGGCGAGAGCGCGGTCTCCATCAGCTACGCTGCGGTCGAACTCGCCAAGAAAGTGTTCGAATCCTTAAGCGGCAGGACGGTTATGCTAATCGGTGCCGGCGAGATGATCGAGCTTACGGCAACGCATCTGCTTAGTAACGGCGTAAGCAACGTCATCGTGACCAACCGTACCTATGAGCGTGCCGAGAGCCTTGCCCAGAAGTATAACGGGGTTGCCGTGCGGTTTAACGATTTTGTCGACCAGATGGTCTATGCCGATATCGTGATCAGCTCGACGGGCGCCCCTCATTATGTCGTAACCAAAGACCATGTAGGCTACGTGATGCAGAAGCGGAAAAACAAACCGATCTTCTTTATCGACATCGCGGTGCCGCGGGATATCGATCCGGCGGCCGCTAAGATTTACAACGTCTTCGCTTACGACATCGACGACCTGGACTCCGTTGTGCAGACCAACCTTGAAGAGAGGAAAAAGGCTGCTACAATAGCTGAGGAGATAGTTGAGCACGAGGTAGCAAACTTTAGCTCCTGGTTGGCCACCCTCGAAGTGGCGCCGACAATCGCAAGTCTTCGGCGTATGGCCGAGGAGATACGGCAAAAAGAGCTGGAGAAGCACTTACGTAAGCTCCCAAACCTTTCGGATGCCGAGCTTAACACGGTCAACGCGCTTACGAGCGCAATCGTAAACAAGTTGCTCCACCAGCCGATCGTCAAGGCCAAGGAGTGCTCGACCCGAAAAGACGGCTATCTCTATATAGAGTCCCTGAAAGTGCTGTTTAATATCGAGGACGAAGAAGAAAACGAAGAGCCGGAAGGCGCCTCGACCTTTGTCGCAAAGCCCGAGGCTTCATTTAAAATTAACAGGTGATTAGATGACAAAAAAGAAATTCATTCTTGGAACCCGCGGGAGCAAGCTGGCGCTCTGGCAATCGGAGCACGTAGCTTCGATCTTAAAAGAAAAAACCGGGGTTGAGATCGAGTTAAAGATCATCAAAACCCAGGGAGACAAAATCCTCGACGTGGCGCTGTCGCGTATCGGAGACAAAGGGCTTTTTGTAAAGGAAATCGAGACCGCGTTGCTTGAAGGCGAGGCCGATTTGGCCGTGCATAGCAGCAAGGATGTCCCGACGCAAATTCCCGAGGGCTTGACGCTCGGCGCTTTTCTAAAAAGGGTCGACCCCAGGGATGTATTGATATCAAAAAGCGGGCAGGGGCTTGACGCATTACCCGCCGGCTCTGTCATCGGCACGAGTTCACTGCGCAGGATAGCGCAGATATTGCATCGCCGTCCCGATCTTAAAATCGAGGACGTAAGAGGCAACCTCGATACGAGGCTTCGCAAGATGGATGACGGATTATTCGACGCCATCGTGCTTGCCGCGGCGGGTCTTGATAGGATGGGCTGGGCTGAAGGAATTACCGAGCGCATCCCGTCAGACGTTATGCTCTCAGCTGTCGGCCAGGGCGCAATCGCCATCGAGGTGCGCGAGGGCGATGAGGATATGCGCGAACTTATGGCCTATCTCGACGACCCGGCAACAAGGCCCGCGGTAACCGCCGAGCGGGCGCTTTTGCGCGAACTCGAGGGCGGCTGCCAGATACCGATAGGCGCTCTCGGCATCCTTGAAGACGGTGTATTAAAACTCGAAGGAATGGTCGCGGGCCTGGATGGTTCACGCCTCATCAGGGACAGCATCGCCGGTGCCCCCGAAGAGGCCGACGAGCTTGGCGTGCGCCTGGCAGATAAACTAAAGACGCAGGGCGCAGATGAAATCCTTGCCGAAGTAAGGGCGGAGACCCCTGTCGTCCCAAAACCAATCCACACTAACGGCTAATCGCTAACAACGTAGAGTGTTTAGCGCAAGTTAATATAAAGACGAAAAGGTAACGTGGAACAGTGAACGGTAAAGTATATTTAGTTGGGGCCGGTCCCGGCGACCCGAGACTTATAACGCTAAAAGGACTTGAGTGTATCGCTCAAGCCGATGTCATAATCTACGACCGCTTGGCAACCAATCTGTTGTTTGAGCACGCCAAGGCGGGGGCCGAGTTTATCTATGTCGGAAAAGCCGAAGGAAAGCACTCGGTGACCCAATCCGATATCAACATGCTTCTGGTTGAAAAGGCGAAGGAAGGCAAAGTCGTTACCCGCCTTAAAGGGGGCGACCCCCTTATATTCGGTCGCGGCGGTGAAGAGGCGCTGGTGCTGGTCGAACACGGCATCGAGTTTGAGTTTGTGCCGGGAGTCTCGGCGGGCAATGCCGTTCCCGCCTATGCGGGCATTCCGGTTACACACCGCGGCATGACCTCGACGGTCGCTTATGTGACCGGCCACGAGGACCCGCTGAAGCAGACTACCGATATCGACTGGAAGAGCCTTGTCGGCATCGGCACGATTATCTTTTACATGGGGATGCGCAATCTGCCTTCAATCGTCGAGCAGCTCATAAAAAACGGCCGCTCGCCGGAAACGCCGGTCGCCGTTGTAAGGTGGGGAACGACCCCGCAGCAGCAGACCGTCATCGGCACGCTTGAAAACATCGTCGGCCAGGTGACCCAGGCGAAGTTGAGGGCCCCGTCGATCATCATCGTGGGCGACGTCGTGGATTTGCGAGAGAAGCTGTGCTGGTTCGAGAAAAAGCCGCTCTTCGGCAAACGCATCCTCATAACCCGCGCAAAAGAACAGGCAAAAATATTTTCAGAGATGCTGACCGATCTCGGCGGGAACCCGATCGCGATTCCGACGATCAAGATTACCGATCCGGATAGTTTCGCCAATATCGATGCGGCCATCGAACGCCTGGAAAAGGGTCCCGGTTACGACTGGATCATTTTCACCAGTGCAAACGGCGTCCGCTATTTTATACGCCGCATGAAGACCCTCGGCAAGGATATCAGGATTCTTGCAGGGGCAAAGATCGCAACTATCGGCCCGGCCACCGCCAAGGCCGTGAAAAAGCTTTTATTGCATATCGACCTGACCCCTAGAGAGTTTGTCGCCGAGGGCCTTATCGCCGAATTCGAAAAACTTGGCGCACAGGGGAAGCGCTTTCTTATCCCAAGGGCTCTGGTGGCGCGCGACGTGTTGCCCGAGACCTTGCGCACGATGGGCGGCGAGGTCGATGTCGCCGAGGTATATCAAACGGTGCTGGATAGGCAAGCCGCACAGCATATAAAAGAAATGCTGGCAGAGAAAAGTATCGATATCGCCACATTTACAAGCCCGTCGACGATCAACAATTTTGCAAAACTGCTCGGCGACGAGTTTAAAGGACTTATGGATGGCGTGCTTATCGCCGCTATCGGCCCGGTAACGGCCGATGCCGTACGGAATCTCGGCTTGGATGTCGATATCCTCGCCGGCGAGTACACGATACCGGGTCTTGTCGATGCGATTCTAAAAACTAATTCTAAGAACTACTAATATTGTGAGTAAAGGAATTGATGGCTAATGTATTTTCCGACATACAGGCCGCGCCGGTTGCGCAAGAATGAGAACTTAAGAAGGATGGTACGCGAGACCCACTTGCGGGTCGATGACCTTATCTATCCGCTTTTTGTAGCGCCGGGCGAAGGCTTCAAAAAAGAGATCTCATCGATGCCGGGCAACTACCAGATGTCGATCGATAACATCGTCGGGGAGGCGCGAGAAGTCAAAGACCTCGGTATCCCCGCGATCCTATTGTTTGGAATACCATTCGCAAAAGATGAGGTGGGCTCAGAAGCCTACGATGAGGACGGTATAGTTCAGAGGGCCATCCGGGCGATCAAGAAAGAAGTTCCGGACCTGCTTGTGGTAACCGATGTGTGTCTCTGCGAATACACGAGCCACGGTCACTGCGGTATTATCCGTGACGGTGAGGTATTAAACGATGTCACCCTCGAGCTTCTCGCCAAAGAGGCGCTCACGCATGTGGAGGCCGGTGCCGATATCGTGGCCCCATCCGACATGATGGACGGACGCGTGGCTGCGATACGCTCTATTTTAGACGAGAACCGGTATCAAGACATCCCGATTATGGCGTACTCGGCAAAACACGCCTCGGCGTTCTACGGCCCGTTTAGGGAAGCGGCCGAGTCCACGCCGCAGTTCGGCGATCGCCGCTCGTATCAGATGGATGCGGCAAACGGCCTTGAGGCCCTGCGCGAGGTATCCCTCGATATCGAGGAAGGCGCAGATATCGTCATGGTAAAACCGGCTCTGAGTTGCCTCGATTTGATTTACGCGATAAAGAAAGAATTCGGCTACCCGACAGCCGCCTACAATGTGAGCGGTGAGTTCTCGATGGTGAAAGCCGCAGCAGAGAAAGGCTGGATTGATGAGAAGCGCGTGGCTCTGGAGATCTTGACCGGTATCAAACGGGCCGGTGCAGATATAATCATCACGTATCACGCCAAAGATGCGGCCAGGTGGCTGAGTTAAGGGTCCAGAGGCCAGGGTCCTGGGTCCAGGGATGAGGGTCGAGAATGTAGGCCAAGGCATAAAAAGATCTTTTAGATATTTTAAGAAATACATGGGTTGGGTGTTCGTTAGGAGCAGGTAAAGAAGAGGGGTTTTCCCCTGGACCCTGGTCCCCGGACCCAGGACCCTGCAAGTGTAAGCAGGAGGCTATTGTTGTGAGTAATCAGGAAACGCCAAAAGCCGAGATAAAGGAACTCAAAGGGGCTGTACCCCCACCGAGAATGATCGCATGGGAGATAACGCGAAGCTGTAATCTCGCGTGCATTCATTGTCGCGCGTCCGCCCTCCATGGGGCATACGAAGGGGAACTCTCGACGGAGGAGGCAAAGGCGCTTCTCGACAATATAAAATCATTCAGCGACCCCATTATAATTCTTACCGGCGGTGAGCCGTTGGCCAGGCCTGATTTCTACGAAATAGCAAAATACGGGCATGACATCGGGCTGAGAATGGTTCTCGGCACAAACGCAACGCTCATGACCCCCGAGATAGCCGCCAAGCTAAAAGAAGTCGGCATACCGAGAATGAGCGTTAGCATCGATTTCCCGTTCGCCGAAAAGCACGATGAATTTAGGGGACTGAAAGGCGCTTTTGATGACGCGGTCAGGGGTATAAAAATCGCCCAGGAGGCGGGAATCGAAGTGCAGATCAACTCGACCATCACCAAGCTCAATGTCGAGTATCTTGATGATTTGCTTAAATTCGCCAAGGACGTCGGTGCCGTTGCGTTCCACCCGTTCCTGCTGGTTCCCACCGGTCGCGGTAAGGAGCTGGAGGAGCAGGAGCTTCCGCCGGAAGAATATGAGCGCGCGCTGAACTGGGTCTACGATAAACAAAAGGAAGAGAAAGATATCTTCTTTAAACCAACCGATGCGCCGCACTACTTCAGGATCATGCGCCAGCGCGCCAAGGCCGACGGGGAGAAGGCGTCAACGATGATGTCCGGGCACCCGCACGCATCACGCGGCCTTGAGACGATGACGAGGGGCTGCCTTGGCGGCATCGGCTTCTGCTTCATAAGCCACGTCGGCCAAGTTCAACCATGCGGCTACTTCGAGAAAGCGGCCGGCAATGTTAAAGAGAAGCCCTTTAATGAAATCTGGGAAACCTCACCGCTTTTTATGGATTTAAGAGACTTCGACAAACTTAAAGGCAAATGCGGGGTCTGCGAGTACAAGCGTGTCTGCGGCGGCTGCCGTGCCCGTGCGTTTGAGGCCACCGGAGATTATCTTGCCGAAGAGCCTTACTGCGTGTACGTGCCAAAAGCGGCTGCAGTAACCGGCGACTCTGGGTGCGGTTGCGGAAGCCAGGGTTGTCAATAAATAGTTAACAATCGTTCAATTATTATATACACTATCATAATCCCAGGTGCTTTGCGCTTGGGATTACTGCAGGTAGAAGCAGGTTGTTAACATGTTAACCAATAATGTACAAAGTGTTAATAAATAGTGTACAGTAATTATTGTAAATAAAAAGTGAACGTAAACAATAAGTGAACAAGCGGTGCGGACGTATCCGTTTGAGAAGACGAACAAAGAAGTTTTAGTATAAAGTATTTTATTGCAAATATTCGGAGGGAGAAGCATGGACACATCGAGATCTCGGCAGTTATTCGACGAAGCCCAGAAGTATATTCCGGGGGGAGTCAACAGTCCGGTGCGGGCGTTCAAATCGGTAGGACTAAGCCCGCTGTTTATTGAGAAAGCAAAGGGCTCAAAGATATACGACGTTGACGGCAATGAGTATATCGATTACGTGGCGTCATGGGGGCCGATGATTCTGGGCCATGCGAACGATGAGATAAACGCAGCGGTAAGGGCAGCCCTTGAGAACGGCACAAGCTTTGGCGCGCCCACAGAACTCGAGGTCGAGATGGCAAAAGCTGTAGTCAATGCGGTGCCGTCGGTTGAAAAGGTAAGGATGGTCAGTTCGGGGACCGAGGCGGTCATGAGTGCCATTCGCCTGGCGCGCGGCTATACGGGACGCGCGAAGTTCGTAAAGTTCGAGGGCTGCTATCACGGGCACTCGGATGCATTGCTCGTTCAGGCCGGTTCCGGTGTTACCACACTCGGTTTGCCGGATAGCCCTGGCGTTACCAAGGGCGCTGCCCAGGACACTATAAACCTGCCCTATAACGACCTCGAGGCGGTCGAGAAGCTCCTCCGCGAGCAGCACGAGCAGATCGCCGCGGTTATCATCGAGCCGGTCGGGGGAAACGCGGGGGTCATCCCTCCAAAAGAGGGGTTTCTCGAGGGTTTGAGAAAGGTCACCAAAGAGTACGGCGTTGTTTTGATATTTGACGAGGTCATTACCGGTTTTAGGGTATCGTACGGCGGCGCCCAGAAGTATTACAACGTCATGCCCGATTTAACCTGCCTCGGCAAGATCATCGGCGGCGGCTTCCCGGTCGGGGCATTTGGCGGTCGCACCGAGATCATGGATGCGATTGCGCCTGTAGGCTCGGTCTATCAAGCGGGGACGCTTTCGGGAAACCCGATTGCGATGACCGCCGGCATTACACTGCTCAATATCCTGAAAAACCCCAAGGTCTACGAAGAGCTGGATCGCAAGGGTGCGCTGTTTGCCGGTGGCCTGAAAGCTGCGGCTGAAGAGGCGGGGGTACCCGCGCAGTTTACCCGCGTAGGCTCACTGAGCTGCATGTTCTTCACGGACCAGCCGGTGTATGACTACCAGAGCGCAAAGACATCCGATACTGCCAGGTACGCGGCATACTTTAAATCAATGCTCGAGCAGGGCATCAACCTCGCCCCCTCGCAGTTCGAAGCCGCCTTTGTTTCGACCGCCCACACCGAAGTGGACATCGACCGCACGATTGAAGCAGCTAGGAGAGCCCTCAAGAGCTTAGTTGTAAAAGCATAAGGCTTAGAGCACACAAGGAAGTAAGTAGGCAGTAAGCAGTAGGCACTAGGCAGAATAAAACAGTAAGAACAAGTTAGGGCGGAGCTAAGCTCCGCCCTATATGCTGCCTACTCCGTACTGCTTACTGCCTACTGTTCTATCCCAGCAGATTGCCCGTCATCTTCAAAGCGCTAGAGAAGCTATCAAGGTAATTCTGGGGATTGAGCAGGTAGTCGAATTTATCCGGGTCTTCGGCGATTGAAACGTAAAGCGGCCGGGCTTCGGTGAGGCCGAACTCCGGCACTTCGTTTGCCTTAGCCCATTTGGGCACGCTAAGCTCCACGTAATTTTCGTTTTTCTCCCAGGAGAAGTCTTCGAGTTCGTAATACGCGCCCCCGTGCAGGTCTTCGAGTGGTTTATAAATCGACTTAAAGCCATCCGCCGTAACGTTGCTCATAACCAGCGGCTCGTCTCCGGGATTAATCGTTATATGGCCGTAGCCTGGGGGAATTACAACTTTTTGACCGGGTAGCGCCTCGACTACAAAGAACTCCAGCACCTTGTTTCCATCCACCTTCTGGCAGATATAGTGGGCGCGCCCGCTTATTACCTCATACACTTCGGGATAGGTAACGTTGGTGCCGGGGACGAGGGGGTGGTAGTGCCCCACGGTTTTAACACGCTCCCGCCCAACCGCGCCGGGTTGAAGCGTTGTGATATCGTAGCGGTAGTTCCTTTGCCTGAACATGCTCTTATGATCCGGCCAGCCGATGTCGCGGTACATGAAATAGACTTCCTCGGGGCCCTTAAGCGGGGAATTCGGTGCCAGAACAACCTCTAAAGCGGCCAGATGGCGGACATCCGGCTTTACCTCCGGCAGACCTCCCTCGAATACCAGGCGGGCATCCTCTAGTTGCAACGGTAAACCTGAAACTGTATCGAGCTTTAGCAAATCCACTCCTCCATTCTAAGCAGTAGGTTTTGGATAGGGTCATTAATTAGCTGTTTGGTTGGTATTCTAAAAATGCACGTGGTTTTCCTGCATAGTCGCCGGTTTTTATTAGACCGCTAGGTAGTGGAAAGCGTCTTTAACGGTCGCCACCACCACTCATTGCCGCGATACCAGTCGATCGTCATGCCCATTGCGGTGGCAAAATCATAGTGCGGCTCCCAACCGAGGGCGCGCACTTTCGAGGTCTCGATCGAGTACCTGCGGTCATGCCCCAGCCGGTCGGGCACATACTGCTTCAGCGATTTCGGCTTTTGCAGGTGGTCTAGGATGGTGCCGGTGATGATGAGGTTCGTCACCTCGTTGCCGGCGCCGATGTTGTAGATCTCGCCGGTCTCTCCCTTATGGAGCACCGCGTCTATACCGCGGCAATTATCTTCGACATAGCACCAGTCCCGAACGTTCTTGCCGTCGCCGTAGATGGGAACAGGGATATCCTCAAGCAGGTTGGTAGCGAACAGCGGTATGAGTTTTTCCGGATATTGATACGGGCCGAAGTTATTCGAGCTTCTAGTTATGATAACCGGTACCCCGAACGTCGTGTAGTAGGAGCGGCACAAGAGATCCGCCGAGGCCTTGCTTGCGGAGTATGGGCTGCTCGGCTCGAGAGGATCGGTCTCTTTAAACGAGCCCACATCGATGCTGCCGTACACCTCGTCGGTGCTTACCTGTAAGTACCGTGGGACAGCAAGCTCACGCACGGCCTCAAGGAGCACCTGCGTGCCCATGATATTGGTGGCTATGAACTCTTTAGCCGAGGTTATCGAGCGGTCGACATGGCTCTCCGCCGCAAAATTAACCACGGCGTCGCATCCCTTTAAGGCCGCTATGACGGCGTTCGCGTCGCAGATATCAGCTTTAACGAACCGGTAGCGCGGGTCTTCGTCGACCCCTTTAAGGTTATCCAGGTTGCCGGCATAGGTCAGCTTATCAAAGTTAACAATCTCGTAGTGTGCGTAGGAATCCAGCATATACCGGATAAAGTTCGAACCGATAAACCCGGCCCCACCCGTCACAAAAATCTTCAAAACCCAAAACCTCCATAGTTTATAATTCTTAGCCGTGCTTGATGCCCCAGTCGTAGGGGATTACCTCGCTATCGTAGGGAAGCCGGTGCTCGTCCGGTTCCCGGTAGTTATATGACTGCGTGGGGATGTTGATGACGATAGCCTCTGTTTCGCTCATGCATTTCCAACCGTGGTACACATCGGTCGGAACCTGAACGAGTACGGGATTATGCTCGCCGATAAAAAACTCGTTGACCTCACCCCTGGTGGGCGACCCCTCCCGGTCATCGTAGAGTGCAAGCTTCAGCATCCCCTTGACTACCACTATATTATCGGTTTGCAGCTTATGCAAATGCCAGGCTTTGATGACCCCGGGGTAGGTGGTCGTCATGTAAACCTGCCCGAACTGCTCGAATACGTCATCATCGCCCCTCAGGATTTCCATCAGGCGCCCGCGCTCGTCGGGGATTACTTTAAGGTTTTTGAGTTTAACACCATCTATCACGAGTCGTTCGACCTCCTTTCGCCTTCCAGGCTTCAGTCCACGCCTTTCGCCCTCCGGGCTCCAGTCCAGGCTGCAGTTCGCCTTTCAGGCTGCAGATAATTAAAGGACTTCCACTTCGCTGTTATCGCCGACCATAAGCCTGTACGCCTTGGGTTTTCGCTCGCTTCTGTGGACCCTTACGTTTCGCCCGAGCAAGCTGTCTTCGATGCGGCTTCCGATGGCGTCGATCGTGCAGTCGGCCAAGATTATGGAGTGCTCGACTTCGCTGTTCATAATCGTTACATTGTCGTGTACCGAGGTGAACGGGCCGATGTAGGAGTGTAGTATCTTACTGTTCTTGCCGATTATAGCCGGGCCCCGCACGACCGAGCCGTGGATTTTCGCCCCGGCCTCGACAATTACTTTGCCGTAAACGGTACTACTTTTATCGACGGTGCCTTCGATCCTGGTTTCGATAGTCTCGAGCATGATACGGTTGGCCTCGAGCATGTCCTCGAGCTTTCCGGTGTCCTTCCACCATCCTTCGATCACATGCGGCTGCACATCGTAGCCCGCATCCACCAGGTACTGGATGGCGTCGGTAATCTCAAGCTCGCCGCGGCCGGATGGTTTGATGGCGTTAACCGCCTCAAAGACGTTCTTATCAAACATATACACACCGACCAACGCAAGGTCGGATGGCGGCTCTTTTGGTTTTTCCACCAGGCTTTTTATCCTACCGCCCTTTGGGCTTCGGCCATCCTCAAGCTCGGCGACACCGAATGCCTGTGGGTTCGGCACATGCGCAAGAAGTATCTGGCAGTTGGGCTTCTCCTGTTTAAACTCATCGACCAGGCCGCATATGCCATCTTTGATGAGGTTGTCGCCCAAAAACATAACGAACGTATCATCCTGGATGAAAGGCTCGGCGATCTTAACGGCGTGGGCGAGGCCTAACGGGGCTTCCTGCTCGATGTACGTGATGGCGACACCGAACCGGCCGCCGTCACCCACAGCTTGCTTTACCTCGTCCTTCGTCTCGCCAACGATGATACCGATCTCTGTGATCCCCGCCGCCCGTATCGTCTCGATCGCATAAAAGAGGATCGGTTTGTTGGCGACCGGGACGAGTTGCTTCGCACTGGTAAAAGTGATGGGTCTCAGGCGTGTCCCGGTTCCGCCGCTTAAGATTAAACCTTTCATACAACTGTCCTCCAGCAGAAAACGCACATTATCTGAAGCTGCTGCCCCTCCGGCTTCGCGGATGGGCGAACTGCAGCCCGGATGGGCGAACTGCAGCCGGAACGGCGAAAGGAGTGAGCTATTTATTAATTCACGTAAACGGGAAAGTTTAAACAAGAAAAGAATGGCGCCATCCGATAATCGTCGGGATGGTTGGATGAGGGGAGAGTTTTTGAAGGTACTTGTAACAGGAGCAAGAGGAATGCTCGGCACCGATATGGTCGAGGTCCTGTCGAAGGAGCATACGGTTAGGGGGCTTGATGTGGGCGAGGTGGATATCACCGATGCCCGTGCCGTCGAAACATCTATTCTTGAAGTGGAACCGCAGATTGTCGTCCATGCGGCGGCATATACCGACGTAGATGGGTGTGAAAGCAATGTACGTGACGCATACCGTGTAAATGCGATAGGAACCCGAAATATCGCCCTGGCATGCCGGAAGGTCGGTGCGGCAATGCTTTACGTTAGCACGGATTTTGTATTCGATGGGTTCAAAACGGAACCTTACCTCGAGCGGGACCGACCGAATCCGCTTAACGTCTATGGCTTTTCAAAGTTAGCCGGCGAGCAGTTTGTGTCAAGCCTTCTTGCCGAGCACTACATTATTAGGACTGCCTGGCTTTACGGCGAAAACGGTAAGAACTTTGTCACGACCATGATGAGGTTGGCGGACTGCAGCCTGAACTGGAGCCCAAAGGGCGAAAGGCGTGGACTGCAGCCTGAAAGGCGAAAGGCGTGGGGGAAACTCAAGGTGGTCGACGACCAATTCGGCTCTCCGACTTATACGGTAGACGTTGCTCTGGCCGTTGCCCGTCTCATCAAAACGGGGAAATATGGGATGTATCACGCGGTCAACTCCGGTCAGGTATCATGGTGTGGCTTTGCGCGAAAGGTGCTAGAATTAAGCGGGAGGCACCGGGTACCCGTTAAGCCTATATCTTCAGAACAGTTGAGCAGGCCGGCAATACGACCCGCATACTCCGTCTTACAAAACAGCGCGCTTGCATCGACTATTGGGGGTTCGATACGCACGTGGGAAAGCGCGCTCGAAGATTTTATTGGGAACAGGATGGTTAAGCCGAAGCCGAGTGGCGAAGGGAGAGACAAAAGTGCCTAATACACCAAAGAAGAGCATAAAAAAGGCAGTTATTCCGGCTGCGGGCCTCGGGACGAGGTTCTTACCGATAACCAAATCGCAGCCCAAAGAGATGATTCCCGTTGTGGATAAACCGACGATACAGTACGTAGTGGAAGAGGCGGTCGCATCCGGCATCCACGATGTCTTGATCATTACCGGGCGGGGAAAGCGCGCCATCGAGGACCACTTCGACCGCTCCTTTGAACTCGAGTCGGTACTCAAGAAGAAAAACGATCACATCGCCGTGGCTGAACTCGAGGAGATCGCAAAGCTTGCGGATATCCACTATATCAGGCAGAAGATAGCAGCAGGTTTGGGGCACGCCGTTCTCTGTGCGGAAAAGCACATCGGGGACAACCCCTTTGCCGTGCTCCTTGGGGACGCGATAACGCTGGGCGACAACCCCTGCATAAAGGAACTCATCAAAGTTTATAACAAGCTTGGCGCAAGCGTTGTTGCGGTTGAGCGTGTTCCCATGCAAGAGGTGAATAAATACGGAATCATACAGGCCGAAAAAATAGGGGAGCACCTCTACAGGGTAACTGACCTCGTTGAAAAGCCGTCTCTAAAAGAGGCCCCGTCGGATCTTGCGATGCTCGGCAGGTATATCTTAACCCCCGGTATCTTCCCGGCGCTTTCTAAAACAGAGCCGGGTTTAGGCGGAGAACTTCAGCTTACCGATGCATTGAAGCGGCTCTTAAAGAAAGAGGAGATCTATGCCTTCGAAGTAACGGGGCCGCGCTATGATATCGGCAACAAGCTCAGCTGGATAAAAGCCACGGTTGAACTCGCATTGATGAACAAGGAATTCGGGGCTGAACTTAGGAGCTATCTTAAAGAATTGCTGAGCGAGTAAGCAGTTTGCTATCCCTGGTCAGGCAAGATCAAGCGGTAAAATGACGCTGCACGTTGTGCCTCTATTTAACTATAATATTTTATCATCAGGTATTGTATATGCAATACGATTACTTTATTGTAATATGACATGGAGGGCAGGCGTTTATATGCAGCAGCAGAAATCGAAGAAGCCGACAAAGTAAGTCCTATGCCGCTTACTTACCATGCGATACTTTCAACGCACGATAAGAATCCGCTTTTTAGCTCTGCGAGCAATTGCAACAACCTTGCGTATTTGATTTTTGAGACATCCGTTTTACACAAGTACAGCCTGTTCGCTTTTTGCATTATGCCGGACCACCTCCATCTTCTGGTGCAACCGGGAGATGTTCTGCTGGCCCACTTCATCAAACTGTTAAGGTTTAGATACGAGTATGTGATGACGCGGGTCGGTTACAAAGATGCGGTGTGGCGCCCCGATTTTATAGACTATCCC
Source organism: Candidatus Aquicultor sp. (assembly GCF_054640775.1). Taxonomy (NCBI): domain Bacteria; kingdom Bacillati; phylum Actinomycetota; class Candidatus Aquicultoria; order Candidatus Aquicultorales; family Candidatus Aquicultoraceae; genus Candidatus Aquicultor; species Candidatus Aquicultor sp. The sequence goes on from NZ_JBTSLF010000058.1 coordinate 15,486, forward strand.
TTGCCCGACGAGGAAATAATAACTACGGCGCTTTTTATTTATGAGAATCCGGTGCGCAACGGGCTGGTTGAGAATGCGGCGGAATATCCTTTTTCAT